>NZ_JAIUMX010000050.1:0-25451 GCF_022565315.1 Cyclonatronum sp.
CCCATTTTTGATAAAGGAAACGCATACACGCAGTTTGTTAAAGAATGACAGAGTTACACCGTAACAGCCCCACCGCCTGAATCATTCTGCAAACACACCGGCACATTGAACCCTGCAATGGCCAACGGCTAAACGATTTGCCCTGAACCTAACACCAAAGCAGGCCGCGGCGCTCTTTTTTTGGGGGGGAACTCCGATAACATCACTGGGTGCGGTGTACCTCCTGATATCCCAAAGCGGCGGAGAAGCCCGTGCTTTTTTGTACTGTGCCAGTCGGTATTGCTGTGTGAGGGAGTTGAGGGGGCTTGATTGACGGCGTGCAGCGTTTTCGCTGCTGTAATGCTGAACAAAAAAAGCAAGGAGCACTCCGCCGCTTTGGGGTGTGAGGAGCAGCGGTGCGCCCAGTGATGTGCACGGAGTTCCTCCCAAAAAAAAAGAGCCGGGAAATGTTTATGCGGCCGGCCCTCCGGTTGAGGTCTCGTCTTTTGAGGACTTTTTGTAAATTCCGGCGTTCAAACTAATATTCCCGTCAAGGCTATCCTCGTCCATGAAAAAAAACAGTGCTGCACCCGACATGTTTCATTTCGAAAAACGCCTGTGGCAGCAGGGCTTCAGCCGGGTGATGGGGCTCGATGAGGTTGGCCGGGGGTGCCTTGCCGGACCTGTTGTTGCCGCCGGGGTCATTTTACCCGACGACTTCGACTGTACAGGCGTTACCGACAGCAAGCAGATTCCGACACACGACGCACGCAGGCTGCTCGCTGAGCGTATTAAAAAAGAGGCGGCCTTCTATGTGGTGAAAGAATGCAGCCCGCAGGAAATTGACGAGCATAATATTTTGCAGGCTTCCTTTCTTGCGATGCAAAAATGTGCGGAAAGTGCAGATCCGGCCCCTGACTATCTGCTGATCGACGGCAATAGGTTTCCGCCTTCGCTTGTGCCGCACGAGTGCCTGGTAAAGGGAGACGCGCGCTCGGCGAGCATTGCTGCGGCCTCCATCCTGGCAAAAGTACACCGTGATGAACTCATGTACAGCCTGCATCAGCTGTACCCCTGGTATGGCTGGAATACCAATGTTGGGTACCCGACTCAAGCGCACTACCGGGGGTTGGAGGAGGTCGGAATCAGCCCGCTGCACCGCCGGACTTTCCGGCTTCGCACCGAAAAACTGCTCACGGTTTCACCCCGCAATGGCTACGAAGCGTAGATACTGAAATTACGCTCGTAAAAGTGCAGGTTCAGGCAAAGCCCTATCATGATGCTGAAGCTTAGGAAAGATGAACCTCCGTAGCTGATGAGCGGCAGCGGAATGCCAATTACCGGCAATAAAGCTGTCGCCATCCCAAGATTTACAATAATATGCACGAGAAACACGGAGGCAACGCCAATAATAGTGAGCCGGGCATAGGCATGTTTGTGCGTGCCTGCGATATAAACAAGCCGGGATAGGAGAACCAGGAAAAACAACAGGGTTGTACCAGCCCCTACGAGGCCAAACTCTTCACTGATAACACAAAAAATAAAGTCGGTTTGCTGCTCGGGCAGAAAGCGCAGCTGTGTTTGGGTTCCCTGCATAAAGCCTTTGCCGTACAGACCACCGGAGCTGATGGCTGTTTTAGCCTGAATTACATTCCATCCGGCACCATGAGGGTCAACAGCCGGGTTTGTGAAGGCCTCAACCCGTGCCCGCTGGTGCGGTTGCAGCACTTCAGTGAGCGCCACCTGTACGCCAATAATGATGGCAATGGCCAGCAAAACGGCACTTACAGAAACCAGAGGGCGGCGGTCAACCAGAAACACCACACCGCAGAGCACAGCAGCAACGACCCCTGCTGCAACAATATTAATGACGGTAAGGTAGGCTAAAACCGCCGGCATAACCAGCATAAGGGATAATCCGAAGGAGAGGCCTGCCCAAAAAAGCAGAAAAGGTATGATACCAATGTAAACCAGGCTTGTACCTGTATCACCATGCAGCGTAATTAAAAAAACGGGCAGTGCGATAAGCAGCAGAAAAATGAAGAGTGTTTTGAAGTCTTCCATCGAATACTGCCGCTGGGAAGATAAAAAAGAGGCGATGGCCATTACAGTTGCCAGCTTCATAAATTCGCTGATCTGCAGCCGGAAACCGAAAATATTAAGCCAGTTTCGTTCGCCGCCTACTTCAATGCCAAAAAAAACAGTGAGCAGGGCAATTATCAGGCACAGCACATAGCCCGGCCAGCTGAGCTGCATAAAGGTTTGCGGGGTTAGAAACTGCATAAGCACAATGATGATCAGCCCGATACCCAGGTGCAGTACCTGCCTGTCGAAGTTGCCGCTTATTGCGGTGCCCTGATGCATGGGCCCCTGTGTTGCGCTGTAAATGGCTACCAGCCCAATAATGCTGAGCACCAGCCAGCTGATGAGCAAAACCCAGTCAAATCGGTTGTACCATTTCATTAATTGCGATCCGGGTTAAAGGGTGCCGGTTCAAATTCGAGCATCATCCGGTACACGTGTGGCCTGCGTATTTCGCCATAAAAGTACTGTTCGAACATCATGCCGGCCAGCGGTGCAGCTGAAATGGATCCGAAACCGGCATTTTGGAGCAGTACCGCAATTACAATTTCCGGATTCTCGAAGGGCGCATAAGCAATAAACCAGCCGTGATTCTGACCATGCGGGTTTTGTGCAGTGCCGGTTTTTCCTGCTACAGCCACATCCCGAAGGTTGGCATAGAAACGGCCTGAGCCGTCTGTAACGGCTTTACGCATCCCCATTTGTACTGCACGAAGCTGCACGGGGTTAATCCATTCAATACGTTCCGGTTCCGGCCGAATCAGCTCCATATCACCGCCGGGGTAGGAGATGCGGTCAACGATATGGGGTTTAACCCGATTGCCGTTGTTGGCGATAGCCGCAGTTGCAATAGCCATCTGAAGCGGTGAAGTACCCATAGCGCCCTGCCCGATACCAAGGTTGATCATATCACCCAAACCCCACTGCCGTACACCGAAAACGCGGTTGAAGTAGGTGCTGTCGGGTACAAGCCCGCGGACCTCCCCGGTCAGGTCGGCTCCGCTTGTAACGCCCATTCCGAAATCATTCATCATACGGGTCCAGACGTTTAGCCCGTGGCGGGTTACGATCTGATCCATCAGGGCATAAAAAAAGGTGTTGCAGGAAGTTTCAATGGCCTGTGCAATAGTCTGATCACCGTGACGGCGCAAACAGCGGTAAAACCGGCCTCGCATGTAGCCACCGTTGCAGTGAATGGTAGTGTTTTCGGTAATAAGGCCCAGCCGCATGCCAATCAGGCCCATCATAGGCTTGGTAGTTGAACCCGGTGGCTGAAGCGTTGCAACGGCTCTGTTAAAAAGAGGGGTGAGCGAGTCGGCATTTACAGCTTGCCAGTACGAGCGGTCCATACGCCCGGCAAGGCGGCTGTTGTCGTAATCAGGAGCGCTTGCTATTGCAAGGATACCACCTGTTTGCGGGTTAAGAGCTACAACGCCGCCTACCTTTCCTTCCAGAAGCTCTTCAGCAACACGCTGCAGCTGCACATCAATGGTGGTATGCAGGTTCAGCCCCTGAACGGGGTTCACATCCAGCTGCCCCTGATTAAAAGGGCCAAGAGAACGGCCGAAGGCATTCACGGTTACAAATTCGGTACCTTTGTTGCCACGGAGATCTTCTTCATAAACCCGCTCTATACCGCTTCTGCCAACGAGGTCACCAAGCCGGTAAAAAGCAGAGGCCGTCATTTCTCCCCTTGTTACTTCTGCAAGGTAACCCAGCACATGTGAGAGCCGTGCTTCAGAGGGGTAGCTGCGTTTACCCTCAACCTGATGGTTTATACCGGGCAGCCGCCACAGATTTTCCTGAATATTGGAGAAGGTCCGGAAATCAACATCCCTAAGCAGGCGGCTTTCACGATGTCTTGAAAATGTACGGGCTTCCTGAACCAGCTGCAGGATTTCTTCCTCTGATATGTGTGTAAGCTCGGCCAGCAACGGAATGTTGGCCATATCAAAATTCAGAGGGGTGATGGTTATCGTGAAGGAGGGCTCATTACCCACTATCAGCTCCCCGTGCCGGTCAAAAATGAGGCCGCGGGCCGGGTTTACGATTTGCTGACGAACGCTGTTGCGTTCACTGATCGGGCTGTAAATATCGTACTGATAAATCTGCAGGTACACAATACGCCCGAAAAGAAGCAAAAATACAGAAACCACAATAAGCTGTATAACAACAACTACGATACGGTGGTGTCGGGGGTCCTGGGCGGGAACAGGCATGGAATAAATCAGTACAGGTTGAAATGGCGCAAAATACAGCTAAAGCCTGATAATAGGGCTTAGTCTATGAGCAGTAAGTATAATATAATACCTATAAGGGCGGTATATACACTGCTGCCAAGCCAAAACTTTAAAAATAAAAGATTGGTATCGTAAATACCGGCAAAGGATGCAATGAGTAAGAAAATCAGATTGTACACCGCTGATAGTACAAGCAGTAACAAAAAAGTCTGCCCGGTGAGCAGTTTGTTTTC
This sequence comes from Cyclonatronum sp., assembly GCF_022565315.1. NCBI lineage: Bacteria > Pseudomonadati > Balneolota > Balneolia > Balneolales > Cyclonatronaceae > Cyclonatronum > Cyclonatronum sp. Next base: position 4,535 of record NZ_JAIUMX010000050.1, read on the forward strand.
CCATTGGGTTGCCACAATACGGTGTGTAAACAACACAATGAGGGTTACACTGAACAAGTGTACGCCCCAGGTATCCAGGAGTATATCGAGGGTGAGTGCTGTAACGCCGCCAACAAGCAGTACATAGGTTCTCGGCCGTACAGCACAAAGTCCGAGTATGTAAAGCAGGGTTACATCGGCAGTAATACTCCAGATTTCCAGATGGCGGAATATCATGATCTGAAGCAAAATGGCCACAATACCGGCAAGTAAATCAACCAACAGAGATTGCTTCATTCAAAAATTTCCTGCCATTCCTGTTCAAGTTCGAGAATTTCTTCTTCTACTGTATAGAGCAGTACATGCCCTTCAGCAAGGGTTGAAAAATTAACATAAGGGGCAACGTAGATCCGCTGTGTTTCACGGCCGGGTTCGGGTTCAGCCCGGATTACCATTCCAACGGGTATGTTAGGGGGGAGCTTGTTGCTCAGGCCTGAAGTATAAACCCGCATACCAGCCTGCACACTGATGGTTTGCGGAACAAAGTTGATAACAAGCTCCGAAAGGTTGTCTGACTCCCAGGAGATGATGCCAAATGCGCGGCTTTCTTCAAGCCGCACGCTTGCCCGAAACTGCCGGTTAAACAGCGGTAAAACCTGCGCATGCCCGCTTGCCACAATGGTGATGGTGCCTATAAGGCCTTCATGATTCACAACCGGCATACCAATAACAAGACCCTGATCTGAGCCGGCATTAACAATAATGTTATTGTTAATGCCGGTCAGATTTTTGGCCACGATGCGTACGGGCTGCATGTCAAATTCAGAGGTATCACGAAAGTTGAGAAGGGCACGCAGCACTTCATTTTCATCCCGAAGTGACCGAAGCCGGCTGATTTCATCCTGCAGGAGGATGGTATTCTGCTCAAGCGCAGCATTGGTGCGTAGGGCCGAGCGATACACACGCACATTCGAAAGCGGTGCCTCAACATAGCTTACAAGGGTAATGGAAGCTTTACGCACGTTTTGGAAGGCGTTGTCCTGCCGGGCAACCATCATAAACAAGGCTACCAAAATTAGCGCAGCGGAAATCAGCTGATCCCGGATATCTCCGATCTTGGTAAATCTGATTCTCATAGGGCCGGCTCCGGCAATCGGATGGAGGTGCTGATTAGGTCAGTACGCTTTTGTAAAACTCAATATCTTCGAGGATGGCACCTGTGCCCCGAACAACTGCCGTGAGGGGATCTTCGGCAATGTGTACAGGCAGTTCGGTTGTTTCCATGATGAGGCGGTCCAGGTTTTTGAGCAACGCACCTCCTCCGGTTAGCATGATGCCACGGTCGAGCAGGTCAGACGAAAGCTCCGGAGGGGTTTGCTCCAGCGATTTGGTGACTGACTCCACGATAGTATTCACGGTTTCTGACAAGGCTTCGCGAACATCGCGGGAAGTTACTACCCGTGTTTTGGGTACCCCGTTGATGAGGTCACGGCCTTTGGCGTACATCTCGATTTCTTCATCGAGCGGTGTTGCAGAGCCAAGCGTCATTTTAACTTCTTCGCCGGTACGCTCACCGATCAGCAGGTTATGGTTGCGGCGGAAATAGTTGATAATAACTTCGTTGAGTTTATCGCCGCCAATTCTGACGGACTGCGAGTAAACAATGCCTGAAAGTGCAATAACGGCGATTTCTGTGGTACCGCCTCCGATATCTACGATCATGTTTCCGACGGGCTCGTGCACGTCAAGGCCGATACCGATGGCCGCTGCCATGGGTTCATCAACCAGGAAAACTTCTTTGGCGCCTGCCCGCTCGGCGCTGTCGCGCACGGCACGTTTTTCCACCTCCGTAATACCGGAAGGTACACAAACCACCATTTTCCGTGTTGAGGAGTACCAGCGTTTCTTCACTTTTTTTATCATGCCCCGAATCATGTGTTCGGCTACTTCAAAATCGGCGATTACGCCGTCGCGCAATGGGCGGATGGTGCGGATATTCTGGTGCGTTTTCTCGTGCATCAGCCGTGCTTCATGGCCAATAGCTACAACGCCGCCTTTGGCATCCAGGGCAACGATGGAGGGCTCATTCAGCACAATGCCTTTGTTTCTTTCGTAAATGAGGGTGTTGGCCGTTCCTAAGTCGATGGCTATATCTGTATAAAGCCAGTCGAAGGCAGATTGTTTTTTCGGACGGTTCTTGGAGTCAGGGTTCGCAGTGGATTGCATAAGAATTGAGTAGAGAAATTTGGGGCTGATATGTTAGAATTGGCGGGTCAGCACTGTTGGGAGCCGCCGGTTTGGCCTGCGCTTGTTTTAAACCGGAAAACGCCCGTACGCTGAGAGTTAAAAACCTGAGTAAGCGGCAAAGATCTCAGGGGATCCCAAAAATGAAACATGAAGCGCATGGGCATTTACGAGAAGGTTAAGAAATAAATAATTTGGCTGATTTAAAACACGGGCTGAAAATGAAGAGACATCTATTGCGCTGTTTCTTCAGCTGATACCCGTTTCATAAGTCGGGAAAATAAGCAATCCCAGCGGCTGATTTAATGTTTAAAATGTCTTCTGCCGGTAAAAACCATGCACAGGCCATGCTCATTAGCGGCATCAATCACTTCCTGATCGCGAATGCTGCCACCAGGCTGAATCACACAGCCGGCTCCGGCTTTGGCAATGGCGTCTATGCCGTCACGAAACGGAAAAAACGCATCTGATGCAACAGCAGCTCCTTTCAGATCGTGGTCAAATTTTGCCGCTTTCAGCACAGCAAATTCAGATGAATCCAGTCTGCTCGGCTGACCGCTGCCTATGCCGAGGGTTTGCTGATCGCGCCCGAATACGATGGCATTAGAATTCACCCGTTTAACAACCTTCCATGCAAATAGCATATCCGAGAGTTGTTTCTCAGTTGGTTTGAGGTGGGTTACAACCTTGAAATTTTTGGTCTCAATTTCAACGGAATCGGGTTGCTGACAAAGAAGGCCGCCAAAAATACTGCGGTAACTGTAAGATGTTGTAAGCAGGTCGGCGTTTTTAATTTTGACGAGGCGCCGGTTGGCTTTTTGAGTGAGCAGTTCGAGTGCGTCGTTATCGAAATCGGGGGCGACCACAATTTCAGTAAAAATGGAATCAATGGCTTTAGCGGTTGGCAGGTCAAGGGATTCGTTTACCAGCACTATACCGCCAAAGGGGCTGATAGTATCTGTTGCGAAAGCGGCATGCCAGGCCTGTGTGAGATCCGCACGTGTTGCAACACCGCAGGGTAGTGTATGCTTAATAATGGCGCAGGTGGGGTCGTCATACCTGAAATCAGCGAAAAGGTTGAGCGCGGCATCCACATCAAGCAGGTTGTTGTAGCTAAGCTGTTTGCCGTGCAGCACTTCAATGATTTCCCCCTGATCGCCGTAAACAGCTGCAGCCTGATGCGGGTTTTCACCATAACGAAGCGGGCTGAATTTGCGTAGCTGAAGGTTCAGCACGTCCGGAAATCCGGATTTGATTTCCTTCGATAAATACATCGCTACAGCAGTATCGTAGATGGAGGTGTGCTGAAAAGCCTGCTGCGCCATTCGGAGACGGTACTTGTAGCGTACGGTTCCGTTATGTTCCGTAACTTCCTGCTGGAATTTTTTGTACTGCTCAGGTGAGGTAAGTACACAAACATGATCCACATTTTTGGCAGCCGCCCGAAGCATGGCCGGGCCGCCAATGTCGATGTTTTCCATGCATGTTTCAAAACCCGGGCTCTCGGCAACTGTTTCGCTGAACGGATACAAATTAACAACAAGCAGTTCGATCGGGGCATAGCCAAGCGCATGAAGAGACGCCATGTCAGATTTAACAACCGGTCTGGAAAGCAGCGGCCCGTGGATGGCAGGATGCAGGGTTTTAACCCGACCATCCATCATTTCGGGAAAACCGGTTAGGGAGTCAACACTTGTTACCGGCAGGCCTGCCTTGATGAGGGTTTTTGCCGTACCTCCGGTTGAGATCAGTTCAACCCCTTGTTCATGTAAAAACTGACCGAGTTCGGCAATACCGGTTTTGTCAAAAACGGACAACAAAGCCCTTTTTACCTTTAAATTCTTTTTCTCGAAAGCTGCGAATGACTGTATCATCAGGTTATACACTCTTTTTTGGTCGGATGGTGCAATAATGTGTTAATGCACTCCGGATAAAGTTGATGCTCCTGCTCCAGAACGCGGGCAGCTAAGCTTTGAGGGGTGTCTTCAGGAAGTACCGGAATGCGGCGCTGCCCGATTATCCGGCCCTTGTCATATTCTTCATTCACCAAGTGAACCGTGCAGCCCGACTCGGATTCTCCGGCCTGTATAACAGCTTCATGAACACGAATACCATAGAACCCTTTGCCACCGAATTTTGGGAGCAGTGATGGGTGAATGTTTACGAAGCGATCAGGAAACTGCTCAAGTACTGCTGGCGGAACTTTACGGAGCCATCCCGCCAGCACAATCAAATCAGGTTTCCATATCTGCAAAATATCCAGCATGGTGTCTGCTTCGGTATTTTCATCGCAACTGCGCGGTTGTACAAAAACCGGAATTCCGTGTTTTTCAGCACGCTTAATGGCCCCTGTTCCCGGCGAACCAGCAATAAGCCCGGCAATTCGGGACTGAAGCCGGTTTTGTACTACAGCGTCGATAAGTGCCTGAAAATTTGTGCCGCCGCCCGATGCAGCGACCACAATGCTGGGTGTCAAGATTCGAAAATGGATTGCCGGGTTCGCAAAATTGTAGTTGGCCCCCAAGATACGGATATCGGCACTCCTAAAGGTAAAGAAATTTTACCCGGCACATGTCCGTAATCCAGCCCTTTGGCTAACTGAAGTGAAAGACCTGCAGTTGCTCTGCGAATGATTTTGTCCAGCGCGGGCACTTCCGGATATCCCTGAACGGCTGCATCGGTGAACTGCCCGAAAAGCAGGGCCTCGCAGCCGGAGAAGTGCCCGCCCATACAAAGCTGTGTGAGGTAAGCTTCGACTTTGTGCCGGGGTTCATCCACATCCTCCAAAACAGGGATGCAGCCCTTTAGCCGCGGAAACCAGCGGGTACCGAGAAGCATAGCAGCCACCGACATGGTGCCGGGCATAAGAACACCGCTAAGTTGTGCCGGAGGCCGTGAGTGATCCCAAAGTTCATTTTCAAAAGCGATTTCCGTTTCTCCGGTTTCAAGCAGTTTCCAAAAATAGGTTTCAAACTGAGGATTGCGCTGCGGGTAGGATAAATCAGTAGCTACCATGCCTGCAGAAATAGCGGGCAGCCCGCACTGACTGTAAATACCCCAGTGCAAAGCCGTAACATCGCTAAACCCAAGAATGAGTTTTCGGGCGCTTTTGATGGCATCATAATCCAGGTAGGGCAGCATCATTAAACTGCCAAAACCGCCACGGGTACAAAAAACAGCGTCAACCAGGGGATCATTTACCAGATTCATGAGGTCGCGGGCCCGGGCTTTACCGCTACCGGCCAGGTACTCATCCCGCATCGAGCAGCTTGGAGTGGTAAGCGTGCGGTAGCCCAGAGATTCGAGGTAGCGGATGCCCTGCTCAATTTTTTCCGCCTCTGCCGGTGTTGAAGGTGCAAATATCCCGATGGTACCTCTTTGTGGCAAAGGGCGCAGGGGGACGAATGCGTCAGGTCTGTCGTGATTTAAAGACATAATAATTTTGGATGCTCCACGAAATTTCGTTGTAAATTACCCGAATAACGGTGAACAGTGGGATGGCAATCAGCATGCCGATCAGGCCTGCGAGCTCGGCGCCAATCAGAATAATCAGCAGTACGTAAAGCGGGTGTATGTTGGCTGAGCGGGAAAAAATGGCCGGGTAAAAGATCACATTATCCATAATCTGCACGATCATCACCGCGAGGATACAGTTCAGAACCAGAGAAAAATCACCGGTTTCGATGATGGCAATTACAATGGAAAGCAAATAGCCCAAAACAGGTCCGAAATAAGGGATGGTGTTTGCAAGACCGATTGCCACACCTACCGAAAGGGCGTTGTTAAGCCCTGCAATACTCAGAAGCATCCATGAAAAAAAAGCGACCAGCGTACTTTGCAGGCCTACGGCCTTAAAATGCCGGCCAAGCCGCATCTCTATTTTACTGATGATGTTTAGCGTGGTCTCGAAGTACTTGTTGGGTACCAGCTGAAGCAGCTGCCGCCGTAGGTTACTGCCGTCTTTTAGCAGAAAGAAAGTTGTAAAAGGCAGAATCAGCAATGCCGTGAACAAATTTGTGAAAACACCGATAATGTTGCCGAACAGAGACTGAACATTTTCAAGGTCGAAAAAACGGTCAAAAAAGCCGTCAACGTTACTTGTGAGGTATCCCTGAGGCAGCTGCGGAATAATCTGTAAGGTGTACTCTTCGATAGAGCGGGCGATAAAGGCCACGGTTTCCACATTTAGTTGTGTGGCCAGCCGAAGCAGCTGATTGCCTATATTCGGAATAATGGTTGTTGAGGCCCAGGTAAGTACCAGCAATACCGACAGCACGACCAGGAATGTGGCAAGGGTCCGGTTCATGCCGTTGGCCTGCATGCGGTTAACTACCGGATTAAGCATGTAGCTAAGCACCAGGGAAATAAGCAGATAAGCCAGCAGAACGGAAAACCGCCACAATAGCATAAGCACCCCTGCACCGATAGCGGTGTAAATTAAAAAGCGAATAACTTTTTCAGGGGTTATGTTAACCATAGGTTATGTATCAATAAGATAAGGCTGCGCTTTTCCGGAGCAAAGATGAGTTCAGGAGTACATCAGCCGTCGGGTTGCGAATCAATCAGTTCAAGCAGACGGTTAAGGTTGCGGAAAACCTGTTCAGCCGCATGGCCTTTGCGTAAGAGGTGATCGGCCACCTTTTTTTTGCGTTTCAATATATCAGATTCGCGCCTGAAACGCCTGCTGTTTTTCAGCACAAGAGCTTCCAGCGCAGCAATATCATTATCGGGCAGCATTTCGGGAATGAGTTCGGCGAGCACGGGTTCAGGTACACCGCGTTTTTTGAGTTCAGCCCTCACTTTTGCAGCCCCCCATTTTTTGAGACTGCTTACCTCCCGTATGTAAGCCCTGGCATAGGCACGTTCGTCAAGATATCCTTTGTCCCGAAATTCATCCAAAAGGCTGTCGAAATGCATTTCAGTAAATTCTTTTTTCCGGGCTTTGCGAATCAGTTCAACAGAAGTGTGCGCCCGGCGTGCCAGAAGGCTTAGCCAGTACTCGCGCAGGGAAAAACGCGATTCCTGTTTCATGAGCAGGTCGTACCCGTCCAAATCCAGTTCTTTCCCAATACCAAGGCCGGATTCCAGAAAGACCGCTTTATAGCAGCCAAAACTGAACTCCCCTTCAATAAACACAGAAACCCGCGAGCTGTTGCGGGTTTGTGTATTCAGGCCCGTGATGCGCCCCGGGCTGAACTCCGGCTCCGGGGCGTCATCTTTCGGTTGCTGCCTTACCTTTCTTCTCATAAGTATGAACCACCTGCCTGCATTCAGGCCTTGTTTTTGCCGCCGGTGCTTCCTGCACCGTTGCTGCTGCCTGCGGCACTGAGGGCTTCGCCCGCCGCCGCAGCCTCTGCGGTTTCTTCTTCTGTGAGGGTTTCGGGCATCAGTTTGGCGCGTACGATTTTTTCAATTCTGTTGGTGAGCTCCGGATCTTCCGTGAGGAACTGCAGGGCTGAATCAGCACCCTGACCGATCGGCTCGCCGTCGTAACGGTACCAGCTGCCGCGCTTCTGAATGATTTCGTACTGCACCGCCAGGTCGAGCAGCTCGCCCATGCGGGAGATGCCTTTGCCGTACTCAATATTGAACTCGACTTCGCGGAAAGGCGGGGCAACCTTGTTTTTTACGATCTTAACTTTGGTACGGTTCCCTACTACTTCATCGCCTTTTTTTATGGTTCCGATCCGGCGGATATCGATCCGAACAGATGAGTAAAACTTGAGGGCTCGCCCACCGGTTGTGGTTTCAGGGTTTCCGAACATGACACCGATTTTTTCGCGAATCTGATTGATAAAAATAACGCAGGTGTGCGTTTTATTCACGATACCGGTGAGTTTTCTCAGCGCCTGCGACATCAGCCGTGCCTGCAGGCCCATGTGGGAATCTCCCATCTCACCGTCAAGCTCGGCACGGGGCACGAGAGCCGCTACTGAGTCAACCACCACTACATCAAGTGCCGCTGAACGAATCAGGGTTTCGGTAATTTCAAGCGCCTGCTCACCGCTGTCGGGCTGGGATACCAGCAACTCATCGGTTTTGATGCCCAGCGCTTTGGCATATTTGGCATCGAAGGCGTTCTCCGCATCAATAAATGCAGCATAGCCGCCTTTTTTTTGCGCTTCTGCGATTATGTGCATCGCAAGTGTTGTTTTACCGCTGGATTCAGGCCCGTAAATCTCAATGATCCGGCCACGGGGAAACCCGCCCACTCCGAGAGCGGCGTCGATCATCATAGAACCTGATGAAATCACAGGGATGTTTACAATGGGATTGTCGCCAAGGCGCATTATCGTGCCCTTGCCGTGTTGCTTTTCAATCTGACCCAGGGCCAGTTCAATCGCTTTTTGTCTGTCTGAAGTTGCCATATCGCGTATTATTCTGAAGAGTTAGGATTTTTATTTAGTATATGTATAAAATATGTGAATTGAAAGCTTCAGCAGCTTTGGTTTTTATGCTTCTTCAGAGTAACAAAAGTGAAAAACCTTTCAACTGCACCCAAAAAAAAATCAGATATGGGCTCTAATGGCCCATAAATCGGGAAAAATCGCGTTGTTGGTTGTTTTTCGCAGGTAAGTAACACCGTCTGAACCGCCCGTTCCTTTTTTGGTGCCTATGGTTCGCTCAACCATTTTAACATGCCGGTAACGCCATTCCTGAAGGCCTTCATCAAAATCAACAAAAAGCTCACTCAGCAGAGATGATTCCGGATCGTTGTGCATCACCTCAATTAATACCTGCTGATTATGCGGGCTGGCTTCGAACAGCAGGCCATGTTCGTTCACTCTTTTCGGTGTTTTTGCCGGGTGGCCCTGCCGTTGCAGATAGGCAATGAAAGCCTCCCAAAGGGTCTGCTCTTCCATCCGGCTTCTGATAATTTTGAGGGCAGGCTCGTTGTCGTGGTGCGCTTCGGTCATGAGCGGGTAGCGCAGCCCGCAGATGATTTCCATTTCGCGAAACTGAACAGACTGAAACCCGCTGGAGCTATCGAGAAATTTCCGGAACATATTGAAGGAGAGGGGCGTCATGGTTTCGAGGATGTCGATCTGCCCTACAAGTGTTTTCATGATGGTGAGGATGCGCCGCAGGGTTCTGATGCTCGTCCAGGTGCGGCCTGCACTCAGCTCCTGCCTGAGCAGCTTAAACTCGTGGAGAATTTGCCTGAACCAAAGTTCATAGGTTTGGTGAATAATAATGAAAAGGGTTTCATCGTGTTCCTCAGGGTCCGATTTACACTGCTGTAGCGACAGCAGCTCATCGATCTTTAGGTAACGGGTGTAAGTAAGAGATTTGGAAACAGACATAAGCAGATTATTTTGGTCGAATCAGAAATATAGGAGGGAAAAACGGACAGTGCCGCACTAAAAGCGGAAATGTACAAACAAGCGCCCGAAGTTTTTGCTGTCTTTTTCTATGCGGTGATAGTAGGGCTTGATATGCTTCTGTTGCAGGAACCGAAGCACTTTTTTTTTGAGCTGACCGCTGCCTTTGCCGGGAATGATTTCCACAAGCCTGATTTTTTTATATACGGCTTCTTCGATAATATCGCTCAGGGCCTGATCAATAAGATTCCCTTTGTTATAGATTTCGTGTAGGTCAAGTTTTAGTTTTGCCATGGTTTTAGTTTTTTATTCCTGATTAAGCGGTTGCGAAACAGATTCGCATGTTTTCCGGAATCAGACCGGACAAAGTTGCCGGTAAAATGTAGTCAAATTGAAAATAACTAAGCAGGCCCTGATGAAGTTTATGAGAGCATGTCCGTTCAGAGGCGTATCTTGCCGGAATACATGAATGGCGGAAACAGATCCATCAGATGGCTTTGTTCCTGCCTGAAACACCTTTTATTTCACCAAAAACCTGTATCAGCGTGCTGTTTACGCCTTTATTGCTCTTAATTTCCGTTCTGCTGTTTTTTATAGGAATCGTTTACCGCGAAAAATTTCGCTTTCGTCGCTATGGTGTCGATTTACAGTTTCAGCAGGCTGTTAATGTATTTATCCGGGGAGGGTTCAGGCAGGATATAGCTGAAGCTGCGAAACTTTCTGAGAAGCTGCGGCAGCCTGTACCTGTAGAGAAGCTTCAGATTCATGCGGCCTCAGGCGGCAACCCCATGCAGGTTGTGCAGGCCATGAAATACCTGGAGCAAACGGAAATAGAATCGCTTAAAGTTGGCTTCAGGCACATTTGCCTGATCGATCTTTCAGGAAAGCCACTTACGCAGGTAATAGAGGAAGCGGAACAGATCCTCGGGTTAAAGCTATCCGGAGAATTCGAATTTTCAGGGATGGAGTACCATTACTTATATCAGGCAAGTTACCGCCGGCCTCTGATGTCGGTCGCGTTCGATTCTTTCTCCGGGGAACCCGTGCGCAAAGAGATTAAGCGCAAAATTACAGACCTGAGCAGGTATCATAAAGAGCTGCTTCGCATGAAAGCCGGAGATGAAGCGCAGCTGAGGAAGCTGATTCTCGATAATGTGCTTCGCAAGGCATTCTGGGAGCAGAACTTCAAGCTGATTTTACTTGAGCATGATATTGTCATTTCACGGTCACCTTTGGATTGATGGCTGTACAAACCCGTAGTGCATCACCCCAGCCATTCAAGAATATAATACCACCCGAAGAGGGTCAGAAAAGACAACGGAACCCCGATACCGACCATTTGCGAGGCAAGCTTTGGGTTAAGGCCGTACATAATCGCAAGTATGGAACCTGTAATCATGGGGGCCATTGCAGCTTCCATGATACTTACTTTAACTACTTCTCCGCTGCCTTGCAGTACAAAAATAAAAAGCACGCTAAGCAGCAGCGGTGCCAGCAGCAGCTTATAGGAAAGCCCCCAGATCAAAGGCGCGACAGATTCTTTTTGAAGGCTGAAAGAAAGCTGCATGCCTACCGAGGTTAAGGCAATCGGAGCAAGTGTGGCACCCAGGCGTTCGAGTACTTCAAGCGGAATGCCGCGGGCTTCAATTCCGGCTAAATTCATGCCGATCGCAAACACAAATGTGATGAAGGGAGGAAACAACAGCACTTTCCGGAAGATATCCCGCTTGCGAAGTTCGTTGTCGGAGTAGGTGCACGCGATAATGATTCCTGCCGTTGATACAGCTACGAAAGAGCCGGGCTGATCAACCATGAGTGCAATTCTGAGGGCTTCAGGGCCATAAACCGCTTCAATTACCGGAAATCCTACGAACGAAGTGTTCCCGAGCCCTGCCGTGAGCAGCAGGCAACCAACCGTTTCCCGCGACCAGCCGAAAAGCCTGCCCAGCAACGGTATAATTATAAGTGCAAAACCTAAAACCAGCCATGAGGTAGCAACCGGGAACAGCAGCTCCCGGCTGAGTGTGATCTGCGGTATGTAAATGAGTGCAAGGGCAGGAAGCGAAATGTAAATCAGAAACTGATTCAGGACCATAGGCGAATTTTCGGGAAAATCCTTAATTCGCCTCAAAAAAGCGCCCAGCACCAGACAGAAAACCAACAGAAAAAGGTTAGTCATAAATCAATAATTTCAGAAAACTAAGCACATATCAGAGGTTGGAGATGCTTCTTGTTAAGATAGTACAATAAAGGCCGGATGAATTCGGAAAACATGATTTGTAAAATATAATCGATTGTCTTTGCATGACGAGGAATAATTATTATCATAAGCACAACCAAATTTGCGCATTTTGCCCGATTTCATGAGATTTGGGAATCTTGAGTCAGGACAGGTGCTCAAATATTAAAATTGCTTCATAATTATGGGACTTACAGGACTCGAATTAATATAAGTACAGGACTACAATCCGGTTGTGAAAGCATTGCGTGTAAATCAGCTCAAATCTTAACAAATACTTCTATGGTATATAGACATAACTTGGAGGCCCTTTCTGCTTCCAGTGCTTTTGGCAGTTTAAGCGAACGGGCATTCAATGCTCTGTCAATTAGCCGCCTTGACAATGTTCCCGGTTTCCTTACATATTACAAGAAATTCGGAAATTTCTTACAGCTCCGGCATTGCGGAGCAAAAACAAATCAGGAACTCATCGCTCTTGCCTCAGCTTTAATTGAAAAAACAGCTGAACAGGATCATCGCCCTGTCCAAAATGAAAAGGTTCGTTTTTCAGCATCAGATACGTTTCAGAGTGAACTCTGTGACAGCGCACTCAAGACTTACCATACTATGCCGATGCGCCCGAAAAATGTGTTGCACCTGAACGGTATCACCGGTCCGGATGCATTTTTGAAATACTATAGAGAGCACAAAAATTTTGGCACTCTTCGGCATTGCGGGGCTGTAACTAACCAAACCCTCATCAGTTGTGCCAAAGAAATGATGAAGGAACAGCAGGATAGTTTAACCCTGACCGGATCCTGAATTCGTATTAATTCCAAAAAAAATCCCCTGTCTTTTCGCGATGACAGGGGATTTTTTTTGCAGTTTCTAAGCCGTTACGCCGGCTTTACGCTCCCGTTCACCTTTGTTGCGTTCGGTGAAGGAGGCAAAGTTTTTGATAAGGCTGTCGAGCAGTTTGGCCTGCAGCTCATCGGAAATGCCGGTTTCCGGGCTGAAGATTTTGTGAACCCGCTGCAAAAATACCCGCTCCGGAAACAGATAAGCGTTGCGGTAGTTGCACACCATCTGCATTTGCTCTACAGCACGAAGGGAGCCAAAGGCACCGGCCGCTTCACCTATAAATGCAATCGGGAGTTTGTCAAAAGCGGCCGGGAAAGGCAGGTAGTCAATAAATAATTTGAGAATACCGGGGTAGGAACCATTGTATTCCGGGATGACCATCAGCAGGCCGTCGCAGTCGAGTACCTGCTCGTTGAAAGCTTTCACACTGGGGATATCAGCACCGTATTTGCCGCCGGCAACGTCCTGAATCGGGAAATCTTCCAGGGAAATTACTTCCGCTTCAACACCGAGATCGTCGTACTGCTTTTTGACAAATTCGGAGATTTTGAGTGCCATTGAACCCGGCCGGTCTGTTGAACTGAGAATATGTATGCGTGTCATTAAATTCAGATTTTGGAATTTTGAATAGTATTTGTGTTTTGGAATTATGCCTCTGAAAAGCTTTGAAAGCTTAAAATCATTCCGCCCCATCCGGTTTCGGGCTTTTAAAGCTGTATGAGCTGAAAGCGGTTTTTCATGATTAACGGATTTGAGGTTAAGCATTCGGCAACTTTCTCAGTATCTTATCCGATAGCGGTATTCGATTATATAAACAGATGAAATTTCAGGGCTTATTTATGATGGCATCCTTCAATAAAGTATTTTTTTTCATGCTTCTTCTGCTGGTTGCAGCAGGCTGCGGCAAATCTTCAGACGAAATTTTTACGAGCCCGGAGCAGTTCAGCGGGCAGCTTGCTTCCTACACGAGCGGTCTCATCAGCAGTGATGCTGAGATTGTAGTTCGTTTTGTGAATCCCGTTGACGAAGCCGTGCGTGCTGCCAATGCGCCCCTGTTTTCGCTTCAGCCTTCGGTGCGGGGGCAGCAGCGCTGGGCCGATGAGCGCACGGTTGTGTTTAAACCGGCTGACCGCCTCCAAAATGGTGCCCGCTATCAGGTGCGCTTCGGGGCGGGTAAAATTTTAGGCGGCAGTGAAGCCGGCCGGGTGTTTGGTTTTGAGGTCGGCATCATCCCGCAGGATCTCGATGTGCGCCTTGCCGCACTCGAGCCCGATCCGGATTCGCAGAGCGGCGCGCAGCTGCTCAGCGGCCGTATCCTCACGGCTGATGCCGCCGGGCTTGCCGAAATCAGCCACGTGCTGCGCGCCGAGCTCAAAGGGCAGACCCTGGAGCCGCAGATTACCCGCGAAACCGACCGCAGTTTCAGCTTCGTGCTTGCCGGTATCGGCCGCGATGCGCAGCCGCAGGACCTTGAACTCAGCTGGGATGCCCGCCCGCTCGGCGCCCGCACCCGCGGCTCGGCCCGGCTTACGGTGCCCTCCCGCGACAGCTTCACCCTCACGGATGTGCGGGTGATTTACGAGCAGCAGCCCTTTATCGAAATCTCCTTCTCCGACCCGCTCGATGCCTCGCAAAACCTCACGGGCCTGGTGCAGCTCGAAGGCCTGTCCGAGCCGGGTGTCATCATCCGGAACAACCGCCTGCTGGTTTATCCCCGCGCGGCACAGCCCGGCGAAACCCGCCTCACCCTTTCTTCCGGCATCCGCAGTGCGCAGGGGCAGCGCCTGGGCGAAGAGCTCAGCCGCAGCCTCACCCTGGCACACGAGCCGCCGCAGCTGCGCCTGCTCGGCAGCGGCGTAATCCTGCCCGGCAGCACCGGACTCCTCCTGCCTTTCGAGGCCGTTAATCTCGGTGCCGTTGATGTGCAGGTCATCCGCATTTTCGAAAACAACATCCCGCAGTTTCTGCAAAATCAGGGGCTGGGCGATCCGGGCTGGTCGCTTCGGGAAGTCGGTCGGCCCGTTGCCGGTGAGGTCGTGCCGCTGCACAGCCTCGGTACGGTCAGCAGCGAAGCCGGCAAGCGCAACAGCTACGCCATCGATCTCAGCCGGCTGATCGAACCCGAGCCCGGCGCCCTCTACAAAGTAACGCTGGGTTTCAGGCAGCATCAGTCGCTGTATCCCTGCGAGGGCGTCACTCCGCCGGACCCCGCCTCAAGCAGTTGGCAGTACGAAAATGAGGATGAGGAAGCCCGCTACTGGGAACAGTTCGAAAACCTGTGGACCTTCGGCCCTTACGACTGGCGCGAGCGCGACAACCCCTGTCATTCCTCCTACTACACCTCAAATCAGCGGGTGAGCCGCAATGTGCTGGCCTCGGATATCGGCCTGATCGCCAAACGGGGCGAAACCGGCCGTCTGCACGTGAGCGCCGCAAGCCTCAGCAGCGCGCGCCCGCTTTCCGGCGTGGCCCTCGAAGTGCTTGATTTTCAGCAGCAAAGCCTGGGCAGCGGCAGCACGGATTCCGACGGTTTTTGGGTGATGGATGCGCCCGGGCGCGATCCTTTTTTATTGCTCGCCCGCCGGGGTTCCGAGCGTGCCTACCTACGGCTAACCGAAGGAAGCGCCCTTTCCCTGAGCGAGTTTGATGTTTCCGGCGCAAGCGTAAGCGGCGGGGTGAAGGGCTTCCTCTACAGCGAGCGCGATGTGTGGCGGCCAGGCGATTCGCTTTTTGTGAACCTGATTGTGCAGGCCGGTGAAGCTATGCTGCCCGCTGCGCATCCCGCGAATTTTGAGCTGATTGATCCTGCCGGGCGCGTTACGGTCCGCCGCACGGTGCAGCCCGTAAACCGCATGTATGCCTTCACGGCCCGCACCGAGGCCCGCGCCGAAACAGGCCGCTGGCTGCTGCGTGCGCGGGTGGGCGGCAATACCTTCACCCGAAGCATCAACATCGAAACCATACAGCCCAACCGGCTGCGCATCCTCACGGAGCCCGACGAAACAAGGCTGAGCGGCCAGCTGGCAACGCTGAGCGGCAGCATCTCCGCAGAATGGCTGCACGGGGCCGTGGCCGGTGAGCTGCTCACCGATGTGAGCCTGAGCCTGCGCACAGGGCAGCTTCGTTTTTCCGATTTCCCGCAGTTTACCTTCAATGACCCGAGCCGGACGATTGAATCGCAGCCTGCCCAGGTTTTCCGCGGCCGGCTCAATGCGGAGGGCCAAACCCGATTCTCGCATCAGCTGCAGCGCCCCGAAGGTGCCCCCGGTCTGATTGAGGGCACCCTTGCAACCCGCGTTTTCGAAGAATCCGGCAATTTCAGTGCCCGAAGCACGGGCTTCAGCTATCTGCCGTACAGCAGCATGGCCGGCATCCGGCTTGAAGGCGCCGACGAGCGCGATACCTTTCAGTACGACGAGCCCGTACGTGTTCAGGCGGTGCTGCTCGATGCCGGCGGCGACCGCCTCGCGGGGCAGAACCTCACCGCAACCGTGTATGAGCTCGACTGGCGCTGGTGGTGGCAGCGGCGTAACGAAAACCTGAGTCAGTTTTTTGGCAGCCGCAGCCGGAGTCCGCTGCTCAGTACTACGGTGCGAACCAACGCCCGGGGCGAAGCAGAGGTGCTGCTGCCCGCTGAAATGCTGGACTGGGGCCGCTACCTCGTGCAGCTGGAAGCGCCCGGCGGACATACAGCCAGCAAAGTATTTTTCGTGGGCTGGAGCGGAGGCGAATCGCCCGGTGGCGCGCCTGTGCGCCTCACGGTGGAAACCGACCGGGAGCAGTATGAGGTCGGGGAGACCATCACCCTGCGCTTCCCCGGCGCGCATCAGGCACGGGCGTTGGTGAGCCTCGAAACCGGCACGGAAGTGCTCCGCACCTTCTGGACCGAAACCGCGCCTGGCATGAATGAAATCCGCATTCCGGCCGAAGCCGGCATGAGCCCGACCGTGTACGCAAGTGTGCACGTGATTCAGCCGCACGCGCAGCAGCACAACGACCTGCCCATCCGCATGTACGGGGTGGTGCCGCTCACGGTAAACGACCCGCAAACGCGCCTGCGCCCGGTACTCGGGCTGCCCTCGGAAATCAGGCCGGAGTCGGTTGCGGAGCTGCGCATCAGCGAGCAAAGCGGCCGCGCCATGACCTACACCCTTGCGCTGGTGGATGAAGGCCTGCTCGACCTCACCAACTTCCGCACGCCCGACCCGCATGCGCATTTTTATGCCCGCGAGGCGCTGGGCGTGCGCACCTGGGATTTATATAATGATGTGGCCGGTGCTTATACCGGCGCCCTCAGCCGGATTCTGGCCATCGGGGGCGACCTTGAGCTGGAGCGGGAGGAAGCGGGTGAAGTAGTCCGTTTCCGGCCGATGGTCCGGTTTATGGGCCCCTTCACCCTGGGTGCCGGCGCGACAGCCGTGCATCAGGTCGAAATTCCGAACTACGTGGGTTCGGTTCGGGTAATGGTGGTGGCCGCGCAGGATGATGCCTTCGGCAGCACATCGGCCGCTGTGCCGGTGCGTCAGCCGGTGATGGTGCTCGGAACCCTGCCGCGGGTACTCGGCCCCGGCGAGCGGGTAGAGCTGGCTGCGACCGTTTTTGCGATGGATGACCGCATCCGCGAGGTGGATCTGAGCATGCAGGCGAACGACATGTTTGAAGGGCAGGGCAGCGAAAGTCGCCGGCTGCGTTTTACGGGCATGGGCGACCGCCTCGAGCGCTTCGAACTCCGCACGGGGCCGCTTACGGGCACGGCACGCATCACCCTGCATGCCCAAAGCGGCAATGAGCAGGGGCGCGATGAAATTGAGCTGAGCATCCGCAATCCCAACCCGCCCGTGATGCAGCTGTTTGCACAAACACTTCAGCCGGGCGAAAGCTGGGATTTGAGCTATGAGCCTGCCGGTGCGGCGGGCACCGCTGCCGGACTGCTCGAAATTTCGTCGGTGCCGCCGATAGATTTGGCCCGGCACATCCGCTTTCTGAACCGCTACCCGCACAGCAGCCTCGAAGCGCAGCTTGCGCGGGCATTCCCGCACCTGTACCTGAACGTGTTCACCGGCCCGGATGCCGGTGCCGCGCAGCAGGCCGAGAGCCACCGCCGCGTGGAAGAAGCCATCGCATCGCTCAGCCGCTATCAGCTGCCGAACGGCGGACTCGCACAGTGGCCGGGTCAGGCCGTGGCGCAGGAGTGGCTGAGCAGTTTCGCACTGCATTTTCTCACAGAAGCGGAGCGGGCCGGATATTTTGTGCCGGGCAGCATCAAGGCACCCCTGCGCCGCTTTCAGCAGCAGGCTGCCGGCAACTGGCGCGAAGTGCCCGATGCGCCCCGCAATGCGGACCTTATGCAGGCCTACCGCCTCTATACCCTCGCCCTCAGCGGCGAAGCCCCGCTGGGTTCGATGAACCGCCTGCGGGAGGTGAACGCGCTATCGGCTCAGGCCCGCTGGCGCCTCGCTGCCGCCTATCAGGTAGCGGGCATGCCCGAGGCCGCTTCACAGCTGGTGCGTCAGGCCGGTACGCAGATTTCCTCCTACCGTGAAACCGGCGGCACCTACGGCAGCGAGCTGCGCGACCGCGCAATGATGCTCGAAAGCCTCGTGCGTCTCGGCCTGGCTGATCAGGCATCCCGGCTTATGATGGAAATTTCTGCCGAAATTAACCGCGATGACTGGTTTCCGCCGCAAACGGTGGCTTTTGCCCTGATTGCCGCGGCCCGCTTCGCGGAGGCATATCCCGTATCGGAGCAGACTGCTGTTCGCTTCGAAGGCATGAGCATCGGTGCAGGTCAGATCAGCGGCACGCAGCCGCTCTGGCAGGTGCCGTTTGAAATCACCGAAACCGGCCCGCACAGCCTGCGCCTGCGCAACGAGGGCGGCGGTGTGGTGTTTGCGCGCCTGCTTCAGGAAGGCATCCCCGCCGAAGACCGGAGCCCGGCGGCCTCCTCCGACCTGGGCCTTGAGGTCCGCTACCTTTTCCCGAACGGCGATAAAGCCGACCCGGCGCGCCTGCGCATGGGCACCGATTTCATCGCGGAAGTGCGCGTGAACAACCCCGGCAGCAGGGGCGCGCTGCGCGATCTGGCTCTCACACAAATTTTTCCCTCAGGCTGGGAAGTCATCAGCACCCGCGCCGATGACGACATCTTCACGCAGGCGGCATCCCGGCCCGATTATCAGGATGTGCGCGACGACCGCATCCTCTCCTACTTTAGTCTCTCCGCCGGGGAAAGCAAGGTGTTTCGGGTGAGGCTCACTGCAACCTATGCGGGCGACTTCATCCTGCCCGCGGTGCAGGTGAGCGGCCTGAACGACGCGTCTGTTTTTGCCCGCACAACTGCGGGCCGTGCTGAGGTGCACCGCTAAATTTATTAGTCGGGCTTTCAGCTTTTTGGTGAAAGTCAGCTTAACTTGAAATCCTTTATTTCCCCTAACTTTATAAATTGCATGAACAAATACATTTATTTTCTCCTCAATGAAATAGGGCTGCGGATGGGCGGTATGTACGCCCTCGCGCCGGATACCCTTATTTCCGATTTGCTTGAAGAAGAAGGATTTAATGAAGCAGAATGGTATGAGGTGCAGATTCAGATGCAGCTCATTTATGGTGTTTTTGCAGGCGACCCCCGTAAGATTCCGACCAACCTGACCATCGCGGACGTAGCCGATTACATTAAAACCGGCTATCAGGTGCCCGATGAGCAGTACGAAATATTTTTCATCAACTGGTACCCGGTAATCGATGCTATTGCCTCGGCCGCCGGAAAGATCTCATCCGCCCGTACAAAGAAAACGAGGGTCAAATATATGCTCAAGGTCAATGAAGCGATGGATGAAGCCATCGCAGAGCTCTATGCCCTGCAGGCCGGAGAATATGATGATGATTCCGAAATTGACCCGGATGAGTTTTTGTATGATGAGTTTGGCAACTTCATCACCGAAGAAGAAATCAATAAACCGGTCGGCTTCGCTGATGATGAGGAAGATGACGACAACGATGAGGACGAGGACGAGCCCTTTGGTAAAGAAAACAATATCTTTCCAATTAAATAAACGGCATTAAAATCATTCTTAGCTGACTATTCGACAAGAGGGCGCGTGAAAGAGGCATCGGAAGCAGATCAGGAAACAGGGCTATTCGGGAAGCATCCGGCAGACCGGGGCCGGAAAAGGCTTTGGATTGCCCTGCCGGTGCTGCTACTTTTTGCGCTGCTTTGGTTTGCCGTGCCGGTGCCGGTTTTTGAGGTTCCCTACGCAAGCGTAGTGTACGACCGCAACGGGGAGCTGCTTTCCGCCCGCATCTCGGATGATGGTCAGTGGCGCTTTCCGCCCGGAGATGCGCTGCCGGAGCGCTACCTCACCGCGCTGCTGCATTTCGAGGACAAACGCTTCATGCGGCATCCCGGCATTGATCCGCTGGCTGTGGGCCGGGCCGTGCGGGAGAATTTTCGTGCCCGCCGCGTGGTGAGCGGGGGCAGCACTATTACCATGCAGGCCGTGCGCCTGTCGGAGGTGAACCCCCCGCGCACATTCCGGCGCAAGCTGCTGGAAGCGGTGCAGGCGCTCAGGCTCGAAAGCCGCTACACCAAAGCGGAAATCCTGCAGATGTATGCGGCGCATGCGCCCTTCGGCGGCAATGTGGTCGGGCTTCAGGCGGCGTCATGGCGCTTTTTTGGTCGCGACGCTGCGGAGCTTTCCTGGGCTGAAGCGGCCCTGCTTGCCGTGCTGCCCAACGCCCCGGCCCTCATCCATCCCGGCCGAAACCGCGACGCCCTGCTGCGCAAGCGCAACCGCTTGCTCGAAAGCCTGCACGGGGCTGGTCACTTCGATGCCCTCAGCCTGCAGCTGGCGCAGGCCGAGCCCCTGCCCGAAGCCCCGCTGCCCCTGCCGCAGCTCACACCGCACCTGCTCGACCGCATTGCCCTCGAAGGCGGCGCGGGCACGCAGCAGCGCAGCACCATCGATGCAAACCTGCAGCGCCGGGCCGCAGAAGTCGCGGCACAGCATCACGAGCTGCTGCGCGCCAACGAAATCCACAATATGGCCGTGCTCATAGCTGAGGTAAACAGCGGCCGGGTGCTCGCCTATATCGGTAACAGTCCGCAGCAGGCGGGGCAGCGCAGCCGGGGGCAGGCCGTCGATATTATCCGGGCACCGCGCAGCACGGGCAGCATCCTCAAGCCTGCCCTCTATGCGCTCATGCTGCACCGGGGCATGATCCTGCCCAACACCCTCGTCGCCGATGTGCCAACGCAGGTAGCCGGGTACAGTCCGCAGAATTTCAGCCGCACCTA
>NZ_JAIUMX010000051.1:0-25180 GCF_022565315.1 Cyclonatronum sp.
CTGCGGATTGCGAAACGTGTTTACGGCTGAGCCGGCAGACGGCCCGCCAGTGTAGTGTATTACAATAGTATCGGGTTGACCGTCAGCAAACAGGCCGCTGTCTTTACCGCTCACCTTTTCATGTACCGCTGATTCAGTGCCAAGCCAGTGATTCTGAATCTTCAATTGTTTGGGTTCCATACGTGTGCTCCGTTTTAAATGATTGAGCGGGTTTTAGTTGATAGCATTCCTAAAATATGTGAAGTTTAAGTGATTGCAAAAAATATAGTTAACGCTAAATTCCGGTCAAATCATGACCATGTTGTTTAACACAGTATTGCACCTTAATGCCATACTAACTACCTTCAAAGTAGTATATTAGATCAAACTTTTTTATAAATATCTTTTATTCTCCGTTTGTTAGCCGTAAACAGCCAGCGCTTCATTCAGCACAAATAACATATCCGATAATACAACCATGATCCGGGTAAATAAACAGGCTTGTTCAAGAGTTAAGTAACTTCGCGTCCGGTAGCAATTCAGCAACTTTTACCCCACACCATTTCTTACTGTTTCCATAATGACCCAGCCCGTGTTGAAAATCATGTTGGTGGATGACATCATCATGAACCGCAAATTATTGGCTGCAATAATCAAAAAAATTATTCCGCAAGCAGCACTTGTTGAAGCAGAAGACGGCGGGCAGGCGCTGAGTTTGTTCCGGCAGGACGCTTTTACGATGATCCTCATGGATATTCAAATGCCCGTGATGGACGGTATTGAAGCAACCATCTGCATTCGCGCACATGAAAAAGAACATAAGCTTAAACCAACACCGATTATTGCAATTACCGCAGGCGCCTTTGCAGGTGGCAAGAATCGCTGCCTTCAGGCAGGGATGAATGCCTACCTCACCAAACCTATCGACACGAAAGCATTTCATACCCTGCTGAAAAGCTACCTGATTTTTTAAGCCCCCGTTTTAAGCGTAAAAAAAGGCTTTGCACAGGTTTCCGAACCGGTACAAAGCCTCTTTCATTTAAACAAGCCGTAAAGTTTACGGACACTTAGCGCTGCGTGCGCTCGATAAATGCCTGATTATCCACAACCGGCCTCACCGGAGAATTGGCTACTTCCGCAAGGGTGGCAAAAATGAGGCGGGCGCGTTTCTCAAGCAGCTCAAAGGCGATGCGGTCAACGGTATCAGACGGCTGATGGTAGTTGTCGTGCAGCCCTGAAAAGAAAAAGATGAAGGGCACTCCGAGGCGGCCAAAGTTCCAGTGATCGCTGCGGCGGTAAAACTGATTGCGGTCGTCGAGGTCGTTGTAGCGCATATCGAGAATCAGGTTTTCCGTTTGCGCGTTGGCCTGATGCAGCAGCCGGTTCAGGTCGCCTGATATAATTTCCGCACCTATTATATAGATATAATCTTTGCCCGTGCCCTCGTACTCATAATCGATGCGGCCAAACATATCGAGGTTGAAATTGGCTACGGTCTGCTCAATCGGGATTACGGGATTATCGGAATAATAGCGGCTGCCGAGCAGCCCATGTTCCTCGGCCGTAACAAACAGGAAAAGCAGGCTTCGGTCGAGGCAGTGCCCCTCCGCTTTGGCCTGCTGTGCTGCTTTGGCAATCGCAAGGGTTGTGACCGTGCCGCTGCCGTTGTCGTCAGCGCCGTTGTAAACCATATCGCCGGTTTCGTCGGGCTGCCCGATTCCCATGTGGTCGTAATGCGCGGAAAGTACCACAACTTCCTGTTTTAGTTCAGGATGACATCCTTCAATAAAC
Organism: Cyclonatronum sp.; assembly: GCF_022565315.1. NCBI lineage: Bacteria > Pseudomonadati > Balneolota > Balneolia > Balneolales > Cyclonatronaceae > Cyclonatronum > Cyclonatronum sp. The sequence continues at coordinate 1,771 of NZ_JAIUMX010000051.1, forward strand.
GCAAGCACGTTGCGTGAGGGCAGTACGACTTCCTCCCGGATGGCACGGGAACTCAGGTGCAGGTCGGTAGTGAAGCTGCGGTTTCGGGTGAGATCTTCCGATACCTCGCGATGCAGGGCTTCTACCTCGGACGCTTCATTGAGACCGAGCAGCATCACGGCCATATCGGGGCTCACGCTTTTTACGCCGAGCGCAAAACCGCTGCGGCCGCCGCGGTCGGGCAGGCGGATCCCTGAGGGCTTGCCAATAAGCCGGCTGCGGCGCATGGCTTCGGCTTCGAAGGCTTCAACGTCGGTTTCACCGATCAGCAGCAGCCCGCGGGCGCCCTGCCGGAACAGCAGATCGGAGGCGCGCTGCTGCATCATAGCAGCAACAAGCGCAGTATCGGCCTCTGCATCCGAATGGAGCTCACGGAACAGCACCACCCAGTTGCCGCGCACCTCAAGACCCTCCAGGTGGTTAACGCCCGCTTCGGCATCGCTGAAACCCAAGCCTGCAAAAACGACCCTTCCTGCGAGATCAACTTCGCCGCCGAACTCATTAAAAAAGGAGGACGGCTCAAAGCGGGAAGCGGCATCTTGCCAGACCAGCAGCGTGTCTGCGTCGCTGATCTGCCGCAGTTCATAGCGGATTTCCGAGGTGCGGTTGGCCATCAGGTCGAAGTGCTGAAACCAGCCTCCGTCGTCGCCTTTTGGGGTAAGTTCGTAGCGCTCCAGCCAGTAGGCGAGGTAATCGGCCGCCATATCAATGCCCTGCTGCCCGGTGCCGCGGCCCATCAGGCTGTCGCCGGCCAGCACGCTGAGGTGCTGATAGAGCAACTCAGCCGTAATCAGCTCACGAAATTCAAAAAAAGCTGCGTTATCACGGCTATTTTCAGCATCAGCGGAGGCATGATGATCAGCTACGGAGCGGGCTTCAGGGCCGGAAGCCCATCCATCGCTAAAAAATAAACAGAGCAGCAGGGCCGCAAATGCGGTAAGACGAAGTGATTTAAGCATGATTCGGATTTATCTAAAAATGTTGGGGAAACTGTTTTGAGTAAAGATGGGGTCAGATTAACTCAAGGATTTGCTGGAAATTATTCCCCGCATCTATTCGGGGGATATCCACATAAAAATCAAACTGATTTTCTTCGGAAATGAACAGGTGCAGCTGCCCCTCTTTCACCATTTCCAGCACGGAGAGAAAGGTGACAACTACATACATGGCCGAATCAGCATCTTCGCAGAGGGTGATGAAGGAAGTGCGGCCGTTGCGGTGCAGATGCAGCAGGATACGCTCGGCCATCTCTTCTATACTGGTTTCGGGCCGGTCAACCTGATGCACGGGTTCTTCCATGTTTTTGCGGAGGAAGACTTCTTTAATAGCCGCCATGAGGTCAATCATGGTAACATCGCGCAGGGCTTCACCCGACTGTGGTACCGAAACCTGATCGGGGGCAAGATTTCCGCGGAAATACTCTTTTGAAGCCTCGCTTTCGAGCTCACGGAATTCTACCCCCATCTCCTTGTACCGTTTGTACTCCAGCAGGCTTTGGATCAGCTCGTATCGGGGGTCGTGTTCAGGAAGTTCATCTTCTTCGAACTCAGGCCGGGGCAGCAGCATGCGTGCCTTGATGGCCATGAGCGTGCCTGCCATTAGGATAAACTCGCTGGCAACTTCGAGATCGAGCTCATCGAGCACGCTCAGGTACTCCATAAACTGATCGGTAATGCGTGAAATCGGGATGTCTTTTATGTCGAGTTCGTCCCGCCTGATAAAAAAAAGCAGCAGATCAAGCGGACCTTCGAAATTCTGGAGGGCTACACGGTACACGTATTTACGGGTTTGATAATAATGATGCGCCTAATATACAGAAAGGGCCTGTTTAATTTAAATCAGGGCTGAAAGCCGGGCACTGAGAATCAAATTTGGCTGATTTCGATGAGGGTATAAAATGTTATCTTTGCCGGATACTTCAATCATTCATCAAAAAAAACAATATTTACGTGATTCAGCGCATACAAACCGTCTATCTGGCCCTGGCCGTATTGTTAAATGTTCTTTTTTATTTCACCCCGCTTTTTGAGCAGGCCCGTACCGACCCGAGCGACTGGCTGCTTCCGTTTCTTACAGCGGCAGCCGGTTTTGCGGCAGTTATTAGTCTGTACAGTATTTTCCTGTATAAAAAGCGCGAGCGGCAGGCACAGATAACATCCTATGCATGCCTGTTTCAGGTGATGGCTTTTGGCTCGGCAGCCGGCATCTTTTTTAGCATGGGCCGGATTAATTCCGAAATGATTTGGGAACTTGCCGGCGTGCTGATGCTGCTTTTTGGCCTCACCCTGCAGTTTTTGGCGATAAAGGCGATCAAAAATGATATCAAACTGATCCGCTCTATGGATCGGATCCGGTAAATCCTGCTTTGAGTACCGATTCCCCTTCGGTTTCCCGGCTGGTACTTTTGCTTGGGGCCGGCATGGCAACCTTCGCTTTTGCGCCCATTCTGGTACGCTATGCCGGCGATACCGATCCTGTATTTCTGGCCTGCATACGCACCGTTTCGGCCGCGCTTATCTTGCTGCCGTTTTGGCTGAGGCAGCGTGCTGTTGCCCCGCAGGCGGCATGGAGCACACGAGACAACCTGTATGCCGGGGCGGCGGGCCTGTTCCTTGCGCTTCACTTCGTGCTCTGGTTTGCCTCGCTTTCCTTCACCTCGGTGGCATCTGCTTCCGTACTGGTAACCATTCATCCTATTATTTTAATTGTAGTTGAGTCAGCTACAGGAAGCGGGCGTTTCGGCAGGCTCACCTGGCTTGGGGTATTTACGGCATTCGGGGGTTCACTGATTTTAGGGGTAATGGATACTGACCCGGCGGCAACCTATACAAATCCTGTTTTAGGTAATCTGTTTGCCGTTGCAGCCGCAGTTATGTTCGTGTTCTATTTACTGCTTAGCCGCAGGCTGCGGGCCAAAGGGGGCTGGCTTGATTTCGTCTTCAGGGTTTACAGTGGCACCGCCCTGGGCTGCCTGCTCATTTTACTGCTTTTGCGCCCTTCCCTCGAGGCGAGCCTGATTGCCTGGGTTTGCGGTATTGCGCTGGCTATAGGCCCTCAGATACTTGGGCACGGATCCCTGAACTACAGTGTGAAATTTGTTGCACCTACGCTGCTTTCAACCCTGATACTGATTGAGCCGGTTTTCGCCATTTTGCTCGCGGGATTCCTTTTTAGTGAGATTCCGAGTGTGCCGGAATCGGCAGCTATGCTGGTAATTATGGCAGGGGTTGGGCTCTCATGGTTTGGTGGAAGCGCTACCCCGAAAACTAAAGGGCAGTAACCAATTCCTTTATTTTATAAAGTAATTGCTGTTTTACTGACAAATTTTCTGATGAAGGCTATTTTCAAAGCTCGTATTTTTGTTTAACTGATTGAAAACATTCATCAGCATCGCTTCATCACAAACCAAACGGCTTTACGAACAAAACAGAAACAGCCGGAAACAACACAACTCTTTCAGCTACTACTCGTTTTAATCTGAATGTGTTTTTTCCGGGTGTTTCACCCGCAAGTCCTGAAACACAGGCACTCCTTCGGTTTTATCGGCTGCTGCAACTTTAGCAGCCCGGCAGAAGGCCCGCAAAACAAACGCGGTAACAGTCTGCATAAAACCGTTTCACCTAAATTAAGTTTAATGAAACAAGCGTTATTCAATGAATCTGCGACCGGTCGTAACAAGTTTCGGTATCTGCTGCCTGCACTGGCAGTAACCGGCGCTTTTGGCCTGTTGATCAGCTTCACCTCTCAGCCGGCTACAGTAGCTGAGCAGGATACTGAAACTGACAGTCTGCAGATTCTTAACGTTAGTGTACCGGAACCCGTGGTACGGGATTTCGATGCCATTAAGCAGGAAGGCGTAATTCGTATGATTACGCGGTTCAATTCCAGCTCTTATTTTCTGCACAGAGGCGAAGAGCGTGGTTTTGAGTTTGAGTTTGCGCGTCGTTTTGCTGAACAGCATAACCTTCGCCTTGAAGTTGTTATTGCCGGCAATAACGAAGAACCCATTGACCTGCTAAATGCCGGCCGGGGTGACTTCATCGCTGCAAATTACAGTATCACACAGGCACGACAACAATACATCGCTTTTTCATCTCCCTACAATATTGTTGAACAGGTGCTGGTGCTGCGCGAAGGCGAGCCTGTACCCTACAGCCTTAGTGAGCTTGAAGGTGCGGTAATAAGCGTTCGCAGGGGAAGTTCTTACTTCAAAACCCTCAAACAGCTGCAGCGCGATTACGGATATGGTTTTGAAATTAACGTGCTTCCCGAAATGTGGGACACCGAAGCCATTATGTTTGCTATCGCCGACGGTGAGTTTGATATGACCATTGCCGATGCCAACCTGTTTCAGGCGGCATCAAACTACATCAGCGGTATTACAACCGGCCCTGTAGTAAGCGGCAATGAGCAGATTGCCTGGGGTGTAAGGGCTAATGCTCCTGAACTTACCGATCAGATGGACCGCTTCATTGCCGGCCACTTTTCTATCAGTGATGCCGATCTGATGCCCCGCCGCTCTTCTTTTATGAATGTTCTGCGGCAGCGGTACTTCGATAACCGCCCGGCAACCTACACGGTGCGCAGCTACAACTCTCACAGGGTTACCGGCTACGAAGGCCTCTTCTCCCCGTACGACAGGCTCGTACAGCCGCTTGCAGAAGAGTACGGCGTTGACTGGAAACTCGTACTGGCTGTTATGGCTCAGGAATCCCGCTTCGATCCTTATGCAAAAAGCCGCATGGGTGCTATCGGGCTCATGCAGATCATCCCGCGATTCTCACCCTACGAAGAGCACGAGCTTTGGGACCCGGAAATAAACATTCGTGAAGGGCTTCGCTACCTGCGCAAACACCTCGATCACTACAGCTACATGGACGAGGACAGCCGCCTTGCCTTTGCCCTTGCTACCTACAATGCCGGCATGGGGCACATGGCCGATGCACGCCGCCTAACCGTTGACCGCAACCGCGACCCCAACAATTGGGATGACGTTGCGCAGTCGCTGCTGCTTTTGATGCAACCCCGTTTTTTTAGTCAGGCAAGGTTTGGGTTTGTGCGCGGAACAGAGCCGGTGAACTATGTTACGGAAATCAAGCGCCGCTACAACATGTATCAGAATATGGCGCTGTTTGCAAGTGAAGATCCCATTCTGCAGCGCAGGGACAGCCTCAGCTTTATCCCCTGATTGCAGCTTGTTCATTATTACAAAAGGCTGCCGTGTTTCTCACACGGCAGCCTTTTGTCGTTTTTAAAACAGCTGTAACCCCTAATTGTATATCAAAAAAAGACCCAAATCAGCATCAGCAGAATGAGCAGCCAAACACCAATTAGCACGCTTTTTGAGGTTTTGGGTAAATCATATCCGCAAATCGGGCAGGCTTCTGCATCTGCATCAACCATCATGGCACAAGACGGACATTCCTGCTTTTTATCTGACATATCAGCCTGTTTTGTTTAAATTTTAGTGTGATGCCTGTAAATCGGGCCTTTCGGTTAAAACGAAAATTGCGAATATTTTTTTGACTTGGTCTAAAGTTAGATTTGCAGGTGCACAATTCAAACATAAAACACTGATCAGCTCAGGTCTTCAGCTCTGTTACGCTCTCAGGCCGAGGCATACCACTCAACAACAAACACCCGCTCACATGCTTCATCAGGTTTTTGTTTACGGTACACTCAAGAAAAACCATGCCAATCATTATCTGCTGAGCGGCGCTCGATTTGTGGGGCTGAGTGAGCTAAGAGGATTTGAACTGTGGGATCTTGGCAGCTTTCCGGGTATCATACCGGCTGATAAGCCCGGTCTTTTGGTTCAGGCTGAGCTTTACGAAACCGACCACGAAACCCTGCAGCGCCTTGATGAGCTGGAAGACTACTTCGGGCCGGCAGACGAGCGCAACCTTTACGATCGTACCTTAACCACCGATACAAGCGGGCGAAAGGGATGGGTTTATGTGCTTCGCAAGCAGGTACTCGTCAGCCTCATGAGCATAAAAAAGGCCAGGCTTATACCTGAAGGAAATTTTTAGCTTTTGCCTGCTGAGCACTGCTGCCTTTTTGTAATTCACCTGCCATTTTTAGCTTATAAATAAAAGGTGTTTTTATTAACTTAACTAAATAATTTTATCAAATAAAATTTAGCTGTTGCCTAATGTCTTAATATACGCCTGACTAAGACATGCTCTTTTCTGCTTAAAAATGCCTGTTGATTACAGGGCACTCACAATTTTCCAACCTGACACGACATTAACGACATCACCCGTACATCATTAATAGTTACCCTCATGGAAGATAAATTTGTAATGCTTTACGTTACAGCATCAAACATAACTGAAGCACGAAACATCGCCCGGGCTTTATTAGTGCATAAACTGATTGCCTGTGCCAACATCCTGCCTAAAGTTGAATCATTATACCGGATGGACGGCGTCATTACTGAAGATGAAGAAACCGTAATGCTGCTCAAAACGCTTGAAAGCAAAATCACAGAAGTTCAGGCACGCGTTTCAGAAATGCACAGCTATCAGGTGCCCTGTATTTTACAGATAAGCACTATCAGCGGAAATGAATCGTATATAGACTGGATTCATAAGGAACTTCAGGGGGATACCCCAAAACCAATTAACCTGAGCCCCTGATTCAGAAACCAATTCAAAACCCTGCCGGTTCTGCTTCCGACAGGGTTTCTTTTTTTCAGGCAGTTTACCTAACATACAGGCCTAAAGCCGTACAGGCATCTGATTGCGATAACCCCTTTTTATTATTCCGCTTATGAGCAGCAGCAACCCTCCCGTAATTACAGAGATGCGGGGAAAACACACCCTGATAGCCAAAATAAATCGTCCGCAGGCGCACAATGCAATAAACTTTGAAGTAATGGCAGGCCTCGAGAAGGTCTGTGATGAAATTGAACAGAACCAGGATATTCGGGTATTTATCCTCACAGGCGAAGGCCATAAGTATTTTGCCTCCGGCGGAGACCTGAAGGAGTTTTCGGGGCTGAAGTCGGAGCAGGAAGCCCGCAAGATGTCGATGCGGATGGGCGACATCCTCAGGCGCATTGAAAGCGCTGACTGCTGGACTATCGCCTACATCAACGGAGATGCATACGGCGGCGGCTGTGAGGTTATGCTTGCTTTCGATTTCAGGATTTCCGTTAAACACGCCCGTTTCGGCTTCACACAGGGCAGGTTTTATCTTACACCGGGCTGGGGAGGCCTCACCCGCCTTATTGAACGGGTCAGCAGGTCAACTGCACTTCTTTGGCTGGGTACAAGAGCGCTTGTAGATACAGAATCGGCACTTATTGCCGGGCTGATCGACATGGCAGACTCTTCCTCACAGCTTGAAAATCACATCCTGGATATTGCCGACAAGCTCTCCCGAAACGACCGGCGGATTATTAAGGTCACCAAAGAAGGCGCTACCTACGCGCAAAAATATCCGCACCGGGAATCCATCAATAATGAACGAACCGAGTTTGCCAAACTATGGGCTTCGGAAGAACACCATAAGCGGGTCGAAGCTTTTCTGAAACGAAAAAAACAGGGCGACTTATAACAAGCCGCCCTGCAACATCTTTTACGCCTGCGCCATTTGGCGGCGTGCCGCTTCGGTTACATCGCGGAGGGCTTTTTCCATATCAGAACCTTCATACCAGGCACCGGAAGCCTTCTGATGCCCGCCTCCGTCGAAATTTCGCGCAAGCGTGTTCACATTAAACTCATCCTTAGAGCGAAAGCTGATCTTGATACGGTCTTCAAACTGGGTGAAAATAATTGCTATCCGGGCTTCCTGCAGCGAAAGCGGAAACTGCGTGAGCCCGTCGAGCTCATCGTACCGGCAGCCCGTCTCTTCGAGGTCTTTCCGGTAGATGGCCATAGTAGCAATGCCGGTGTTTTCATCGAGCCTGAGCTGATTCAGCGCCCGGCCTATAAGCGCGAGATGCTTTATTTTGCGGTTATCAAAAACACGCTGGTAAATCTCTGATACCTTCAGGTCGGCGCGGCTTATCAGATCGGCCACTATCTGATGAATACGTGCGCCCACGCTTGAAAACCGAAAACCACCGGTATCTGTCAGGATGCCGGTATAAATGGCGGTTGCAGCCTCCACGGTAAGCATTGACAGGTCCGTTTGCTCGTACAGCCCGTAGATCAGCTCCGCAGTAGAAGCCGCTTCAGGCACAGAAACCATATACGTATAGCCGTCGAACGGGTCGGGGTGATGATCGATCACAAAGCTGGGCTTGGTAGTGTTTTCGAACCACGCCATGTGCTTGCCGAAACGCTTGGGGGCATTTCCATCCACAAAGAGCAGAGCGTCACAGCTTTCAAGCGCATTCTGATCGAGAGATCGGATGCCCACAGAAGCATCAATCCAGGAGATATCTTCAGGCAGGGCATCATCATTATGGGCTGCAAAATCAATCCCGTTTGCCTTTAACCAAAGGCAAACGCCCACTTGCGAGCCAATGGCATCGCCGTCAGGCCGCACATGGCTGATAACCCCAATTTTACTAAACTGCTTCAGCTGCCGTGCCATTTCGTAAAGCTCTTCTTTGTATTCGTACATATGCCTATAATGCGTTCTCTGTGATCGTTTTTTTATTTTGCCCCAAAATAGCGAAATGAAGCCTCTCACACGAACGTTTCCTATGGCCTGTTCATCAATAATTTCTAACTTGGCTCCGAACCTTTTCAACCTCCAAGCGCCCGGCCTTACAAATCCTCCGCTGATAAGGGCAGGGCATGTCAAAACCAGCGTTTTACTGTGAAGTTTTCTGAAAATAAAGCCATCTATCTTTTTGCCGGTAAATTACTGGCCTGGTTTGGCATATGGTACCTGTTCTATGAAATATGGCTGCTGCCCGACGGCCGCCTTGATGCCTTTTTATCCGTAAATATCGTTGAGGTAGCAGGCGGAATTCTAAGCCTAACCGGCTATGATTTTTTTCTGGCAAGCCGCGTAATCGGCATTGTGGGCACCAATGGCATCATCGTTGTTAACGGCTGCAACGGCCTCGAAGCAATCGGTTTGTTTATCGGTTTTGTGATGTCTTATCCCGGCGACAAGCTGAAGCGGGTATTTTTTATTCCTATGGGCATCTTTGTGATTTACCTGGTGAATGTGTTCCGGATTGCTGCCCTCGTACTTATTCAGTACTACTACCCTGCGGGTTTTGACTTCGCCCACGACTACTCCACTTCCGCCATATTCTATCTGGCCATTTTTGCAATGTGGGTAATCTGGATCAATTTCGGCCAAAAACCGGACGCCAAATAAAAAACAACCGTAAACAAAACCGTAATTTCAGGCAATCTCACAGCAAAGGTGAATCAGTCCTGAGATTTTGTTAAATTGGATATCTGTAAGAAAAAAGCGTTTCCAGAAGCTCTTTTCCTGCTACATGCAACTATTTTCTACCACAACTGAGTTTTCGGGCAGTTTTGCCTGCAACAAAATATTTTATCAACAAACCCATAAGGGAATTATTTAATGGCAAGAGTTGAAATGGTTATGCCCAAAATGGGCGAATCGATAATGGAAGGTACTATTATCGAATGGACAAAAAGCGTGGGCGACCACATCGAGCAGGACGAAACCATTCTTGAAATCGCCACCGACAAGGTGGATTCTGAAGTCCCTGCGCCTGAATCCGGCGTGCTTGTTGAGATTCTCGCCGAAGCCGGTGATGTAATTGAAGTCGGCAAACCCATTGCCATCATTGAAACAGATCTTTCCGCTGCAGCAGGTGCAGGTGCAGGTGCAGGTGCAGATTCAGGTACCGCTAAAACCGGGACTGAACCGAAAGCAGCGCCTCAGGCCGAAGAAAAACCTGCCGAAGAGCCTGCTCAGGTATCCGCACCGGCAGCTGATGCCAAAACACAGCCCGAAGCTTCCGCCGAAACCCATACTCCCGCTGAAGGCGACACCCCTCCGCAGCGCCACGGCTCCGACGGACGCTTCTTCTCTCCGCTCGTACGCTCCATCGCTGAAAAAGAAGGCGTTTCTATGGAAGAGCTCGAGTCACTTGCCGGCTCAGGCTCACAAGGCCGCGTAAACAAGCAGGATCTGCTCGATTATATCGAAGCTAAACAGTCCGGCAAAGCTGCACCGGCTGCTCAGCCACAGTCTGCTTCATCCGGCCTCTCCAAACCAGTTGCCAAAGCTCCGTCTTCCGGCAACAGAGGCGAAATTTCTGCCGGTGAAATAAATGTAGGCCGCCCGGTTGAAAACGTTCAGATCATCAAGATGGACCGCATGCGGAAGGTTATTGCGGAGCACATGGTGAAATCCAAGCAGACCTCTGCCCACGTTACTACCTTCGGCGAAGCCGACGTTACCAACCTCGTGAAATTCCGCAACAAACATAAAGACCGCTTCCTGAAAGAAAATGGATTCAAGCTCACCTTTACACCCTTCTTTATCGAAGCCACCATTCAGGCCCTTCGCGAGTTCCCGCTACTGAACAGCTCTGTTCAGGGCGACGAAATCCACATGAAGCGTGATATCAACTACGGTATCGCCGTCGCACTCGGGCAATCAGGCTCCGGCGGCCTCATCGTACCGGTTATTAAAAACGCCGGCGAGCTCAACCTGCTCGGCATTGCACGGGCTACCAACGAACTCGCTGCCAAAGCACGCAACAAGCAACTCATCCCGGATGATCTCTCCGGCGGCACCTTCACCCTCACCAACTACGGCAGCGTCGGCAACCTGATGGGCACCCCCATCATCAATCAGCCGCAGGTCGCCATCTTTGGCACAGGTATCGTACAAAAACGCCCCATGGTACTCGAAGTTGACGGCAACGACGTGATCGCCATCCGCCACATGGTGTACCTCTCCATGAGCTACGACCACCGCATCATAGACGGTGCACTCGGCGGTGCCTACGTACAACGCGTAAAACAACTGCTTGAAGAGTTCGACATGAACCGCAGCATCTGATACGGCATCTGCCCAATTAAAAGATGAAAACATTCAAATTTCCGGCACCGCTCTTTTGTGGTGCCGGATTTTTTTTGCCTCCCAATCGAACAGCTTTAATCCGCACGCTTCACAACCCCCACGCTCAACTCCCGCAGCCTGAATCCGCAACCAACCCAAACTGACTTTCCGTGTCTTTATCCATGATTACCGCCCCCGATATCCACGCCATTAGCACCTTTGTAACAGAACAAAAACAGGCCGGACGCACCATCGCTTTTGTCCCGACTATGGGGGCGCTGCATGCCGGCCATCTCGACCTTATCCGCGTAGCCCGCGCCGAGGCCGATATCGTAATCGTATCGGTTTTTGTGAACCCGACACAGTTCGGGCCCAACGAAGATTTCAGCGCCTACCCCCGAACCCTCGACGACGACCTCCGGCAGTGCGAGCAGGCCGGCGCAGCAGCCGTATTCTGCCCGGAAAAAGAGGAGCTCTACAGTGCTACTTCCTACATCGGTTTTGAACTCAGCGGGCTGGGCGATCACCTGTGCGGTGCCGCCCGGCCGGGACACTTCAACGGCGTAATCCAGATTGTAAACAAGCTATTCAACATCGTGAAGCCCGATGTCGCCGTTTTTGGCCAAAAAGATATACAGCAGTTCCGCATCCTTGAAGTAATGGCACACGAATTCAATCACGATATCCGCATCATCATGGGCAGAACGGTTCGCGCCGCCGACGGACTCGCGCTCAGCAGCCGCAACCGCTACCTCACCCGCGAAGAGCGCATTATCGCACCGGCTCTTTTCAGCACGCTTCAGGAAACAAGCCACGCGCTGCAGCAACTCCCCGCTGCTACTAACGTTGCCGCTCAAATACAAAACCTGCTTGAAGGTGCCGCTGCCCGCCTCAACAGCGCCGGTTTTCGCACCGATTACGTTCAGTGCGTGCGCTACAACGACCTCCAGCCCCCGCACACGTTCGAAGCCCGAGAAATATATGTCCTCGCCGGGGCCGCCTTTCTCGGCAAAGCCCGCCTTATTGATAACCTGCTGTTTACGCTGCTTCAGCCGTAAATTAACGCCTCACACCGGTCCTCAGAAAACAATCAGAAGCAACAAGCCGGAGACTGAAATCTCACCATCACAAACTTCTTTTTTTGGGGGAAATTCCGTGCGCATCACGGTCTTTCGTGCTGCCTGAACTATCCCAAACCTACGGATTAGCCCGTGGTTTATGGGGAGGCTAATCCCAACATGAAGCCAAAAACCGCGTGAACCCGGCCGAACCCACGCGCGTTTAGCACAAAAAGCACGGCACATGCCGCAGGCTTAGGATGTTTCACAAGCACGAAAGACCGTGATGCGCAAGGAACTTTCCAAAAAAAATAGCGCCGGGAAAACCCCGGCGCTATTTTTTCAAAGGCGAATTTTCAATTCAAAATCCCGCTGACAAGCGGGCACCTGAGCTTGTTACAGCTGCGCTTTGATCTTCGCGACAACGGCTTCGGCAGTAAGGCCGAACTCCTCGTAAAGCGTCTCAAACGGTGCGGAGGCGCCGTAGTTGGTGAGGCCCACTACTTTATCGCGACTGCCGGTGTAAGGCTCCCAGCCCATCGGTATGCCCGCCTCAACGGCTGCGCGTACCTGCACGGAGGCCGGCAGAACGGCTTCGCGGTAAGCAGCATCCTGCTGATCGAACAGCTCGAAACAAGGCACGCTCACAACCCGCGTCGGGATGCCTTCGGCCTGCAGCAGTTCCTGCGCTTTCATGGCAATTTCAACTTCGGAGCCGCTTGCCATAACGATGGCCTGCGGCGCTTCGACCTCCGGGTTGAGCACGTAGGCGCCCCTGAGCGTACCCGCGGCCGATGCGTATTTGCTGCGGTCCAGGGTCGGCAGGTTCTGCCGGGTGAGGGCCAGCAGCGACGGACCCGTTTTGTGGGCAACGGCGGCCTGCCAGCAGTAGGCGGTTTCGTTGGCATCAGCCGGACGCATCACAAGCACGTTCATCATAGCGCGCAGGGCGGCAAGATGTTCAACGGGCTGATGCGTTGGGCCGTCTTCGCCCAGGCCGATGCTGTCGTGCGTGAACACGTAAATGGCCTGAATGTGGGACAGGCCTGCCAGGCGGATGGCCGGGCGGCAGTAATCTGAGAACACCAGGAAGGTACCGCCGAAAGGAATCACGCCGCCGTGCAGCGACATACCGTTCATCATGGAGCCCATGGCGTGCTCCCGAACCCCGTAGTGGATGTAGGTGCCGCCGTAGGCGCCGGCCTGCACGATACCTGCGGTCTGCGCCTTGGTGAGGTTGCTGCCGCTCAGGTCGGCGGAGCCGCCAACAAGGGCCGGTATTTTCGGGGTGATGGCATCGAGCACGAGGCCGGATGCCTTGCGGGTTGCCATCCCTTTGGCGTCGGCCGGGAATTCGGGGCGTACATCGTCCCAGTTTTCGGGCAGGCGGCCTTCCATGCGGCTGAGGTATTCCTCAACGATTTCAGGATGGGCTTTGCGGCAGGCCTCAAGCTGTGTGTTCCAGGCGGCTTCGGCAGCGGCGCCTTTATGAAGCTCACGTCGGAAAAAGGCCAGCACGTCTTCGTCAATATGGAAGCTTTTCTCCGGATCGAGGCCGTAGCCTTTTTTGGTGAGCGCAATTTCGCTGTCGCCCAGCGGGGAGCCGTGGCTCGATGCGGTATCCTGCTTGTTGGGGCTGCCAAAGCCGATGTGCGTACGGCACAAAATGAGCGACGGCTGGTCGGTTACGGCCTGCGCCCTGCGCGTTGCCTCGCGGATAGCATCGCGGTCGTGCCCGTCAACGGCGATGCAGTGCCAGCCGTAAGCTTCGAAGCGCTGCTGCACGTTTTCGGTGAATGCGAGATCGGTGGAGCCGTCGATGGTGATTTTGTTGTCGTCGTAGAAATAAATCAGCTTGCCCAGCTTCAGGTGACCGGCAAGGGAGGCCGCTTCCTGCGAAACGCCTTCCATCAGGTCGCCGTCGCTTACGATGGCGTAGGTGTAGTGATCGGTGAGCTTGTGGCCCGTATGGTTGTAGCGGGCGGCCAGGTGTGCTTCGGCAAGCGCCATGCCCACGCCGTTGGCAAAACCCTGCCCGAGGGGGCCTGTTGTGGTTTCAACGCCCGGCGTGATGTGCACTTCCGGATGACCGGGAGTGCGGCTGCCCCACTGACGAAAGTTTTTGATTTCATCGAGGCTGAGGTCATAGCCCGTGAGGTGCAGCAGGCTGTAGAGCAGCATAGACCCGTGACCGGCCGACAGGATGAAGCGGTCGCGGTCGTGCCATTTCGGGTTGGCGGGGTTGTGTTTCAGAAATTCAGTCCATACTACAAAAGCCACATCAGCCATACCCATCGGCATGCCCGGATGACCGGAATTCGCCTTTTGAACGGCATCCATAGAAAGGGTACGAATGGTGTGAACGCAGCGCTGCTCGAGTGTTAAAGACATATTAATTTTGAGTTTAAGGATATTTTGAAATCGAGAGTAACAGAAAAATCAGATATTCGGGTAAGATACTGATTTTAGCATTTACAGCCTTGCTATAAACAGTAAAGGCCCGGTACACGAATGCACCGGGCCTTTGAGGAAAGTTGTTTTAAAGCACAGAGCCGGATTGCTTAAGGGCAGCTGAGATCGTGCTCCATGTGATGCTCGGCTGCGGCACGGAAGTTACCAAAGGCAGCGCTGCGGAAGGCAGTACAGGCCTGAGAATCGTTGCCCTGATTCATTTGGGCATAGCCGAGTTCGAAGAAAATCCGTGCACGCGCAACCTGCCCGCCCTGTTCGTTTTCGAGGGCACGTGTGGCGTTGGTTACGGCCTGCGCCCAGTTTCCGAGCTGATTGTGAGCTTCGGAAAGGCGGTAGAGGGTTTCAGCGTGGTTGTTATCGTAGCTCAGCGAGCGGTTAAGCAGCTCAACTGCGCGGCGGAAATTCCCTTCTTCAATTTGGGTAGAACCCACAAAGGTGAGGTAGTCGCGTGCTGCATTGCGTGCCTGATCGGCTACTTCGGTGCGGTTTTGCGCAGTACCAACCTGAATGGCCTGGTCAAAAAGCTGAATGGCACCTTCGAGGTTGTTTCTTCTTCTCTCAATCAGGCCAAGCTGATAATAAGGGTTTGGGTAGTTGGCGTTGCGTTCGAGCGCCATACGGTAGATTTCTTCCGCGCGGTCGTTATTATTCGCGTTAAACTCTGTATTTCCCCACTGCAGCATTACAACAAGCGTGTTACCGGCAACCTGCTGTGCTATGCGGGTGTTGCCCAGCTCGGTGGCCAGATCGTAGGCTTTATCGAAATCGGTAACAGCCTGCTCAAAGTTTCGGGCCTGATAGCTTGCGCGTGCAATCTGTACCTGAATTGCCGGAATCTGAGCTTCAGCGCGCTCGCGGATATCATCTGCATCACTACCGGCCTGCCGGGCAATGCTGCGGGTCTCCTGAAATTTATCGAGAGCTTGCGGAAACTGACTTGCCCGAAGCAGTTCCTGTGCAGCATTAAAAGCTTCTACAGCTGCGGTGCGGTCTTGAGCAAAACTTACATTTGCGGCTGAGAACAGCAGAAGCGAAACAATTAAGACTGAAAAGGTATTCTTAATTTGCGGCATAATGGAATTTGAATTTCGTTGTAGTGTGTGTTGTGCAGAAGCTAACGCTTTGCAGATAGCTGTAGTATAGCTTCGTGTGTTTCCAAAGATTGCGAATATAGGCTAATTTAACCTGTATTTCAAAAGTTAGGGGCAATTTTGTGGTGCTTGTAAAAGGCGGTGATGTGTTCTACTGCATCTTCGGAGCTGTCTGTTAAATAGAATAAACGCAAATCAGATTCGGAAATGGTACCTGCAGCCAGCATGGTTTGCTCTATCCACTGCACCAGCCCCTGCCAGTAGGCCTTGCCTATCAGCACAATGGGGAAGGGTGCTATTTTTTGGGTTTGGATGAGGGTGAGGCTTTCAAAGAGCTCATCGAGGGTGCCAAAACCACCGGGAAAGACCACAAAACCCTGCGCGTATTTCACGAACATTACTTTTCTGGCAAAGAAGTAATTGAAATCTATGTGATACTCGGAATCAACATAAGGGTTTACGCCGGCCTCGAACGGCAGCCGGATGGTAAGGCCAACCGACTTCCCGCGGCCCTCCTGTGCGCCTTTGTTACCGGCTTCCATCAGGCCGCCCCCGCCGCCGGTAATAACGCCAAAGCCTACTTCTGTGAGCATTCTTGCCAGCTCAGCGGTTTGCGCATAGTACGGGTTTTCCGGGCCGAGGCGGGCCGATCCGAAAATGGAAACACAGGGACCAATTTCGGTCATGCGCTCGTAGCCTTCTACGAATTCGCCCATCACCTTAAACACGCCCCAGAGGTCTTTATCTCGGTTTGTTTTCCCGTTGTACTGATCCGGAATCTGTCGTTTTTTGGGGTTTTCTTCCATAGAATTAATGCAGGTTAGAATCTGTAGCGAAGGGTGAAAAGCGGCTGAGCGGTTGCCGGCAACAGCCCCCCTGCGGAGGCCTGCCAGGGTTCCGGCTGCTGCGGACCCGCGTGGAAGGAAAGATCGTCGCTTACATCGAAATCGCGCATGTGGGCGAAAACGTAGGCGTCGAGTACATTGAGGCCGTAGGCGAGCACTGTGGTAAAAATGAGGAAATCGCGGCGGTTACGATAAAAGTCGCGGGAGCTGCGAAGGAACTCGGTTGTTGCCCCCTCCGGCACCCATGAGGGGGTCTGGCCAAACCGGAAATCGGTGTTTTGCTCGAAGGCGTTGTAGAAGCCGGCCCTGTAGCCTTTGTAGCGGGTGTCGGCGTAGTAGGCGTAGTAGGCAAGCCCGCCGATGAGGCCGTACACAATCGGGATTTTCCAGATTTCGCCGTTGGTGTACTGTCCCCAGCCGGGCAGCATGAGCGAGCGTAGCATTACGTCGCGGGGGTTGGGCACGGTGTCGCGCACGGCTTCGGAAGGCAAAACACGGAGCCCGTCCGCGGAGGGAAAGTGCCGGAGTTGCTCCGGTACCGGCTGCGTATGCCGCCCGGTGTGAAGGTTGCGATGTGAGCCTTCTGCGATGTAGCGTACCAGCGCTCCGTGGCCGGATGCATCATCCCCTAAAAAAGAAAAAAACAAAGCGGGCTCAGGCTGTGCAGCCGGTTGCAGGGTAGCCTGCGGGCTTTGACTTTGCGCTGTTGCCGCGGTGTGGAAGAGCAGCAGCAAAATGAGCGGGTGGAGGAGTCGCATGGCGGTGCTGCACGGGTATCAGGAGGATTGGTGCAGGCCTTCAAAAAGGTGCAGCAGGCGCTCAAGTTCTTCATCGGAGTAGTACTCGATCTTGATTTCGCCGCCGCGGGCTTTTTTGCGGATATCGACCTTGGTGGCAAGCATACGGCGCAGGCGGTTGGTGATTTCGCGGTATTCGAGATCGGGCTGCGGCACCGGCTGCTTGCTCTTGTTTTTGGAGGGTTTACCAATGAGGCGCACCAGCTCTTCGAGCTGCCTTACGGAGAGCTCGTTTTCGATGGTTTTGTTGTAGAGGTCTTCCTGCTTTTGGGGGTCTTCTACGTTGATGAGCGTGCGGGCGTGGCCGGCGCTGATTTTGCCGGTTTTGAGGCCCTGCTGTATGGGCGCGGGCAGGCGCAGCAGCCGCATGGTGTTGGTTACCGTAGTGCGGTTGCGGCCAACGCGCTGTGCGACTTCCTCCTGTGTGAGGCTGCACTCGTCGATGAGGCGCTGATAGCCGAGGGCGAGTTCGATGGGGTTGAGCTCTTCGCGCTGTATGTTTTCGATGAGGGCGAAGACGATCATCTGCTCGTCGTTGGCTTCGCGCACGAAGGCCGGAATATCGGGCAGGCCGGCCATGCGGGTGGCGCGGAGGCGGCGCTCGCCGGAGATGAGCTCGTAACGCTCGCGGCCGAGGTGCCTCACGGTGATGGGCTGTATGAGCCCATGCTGCGCGATGGAATCGGAGAGTTCCTGCAGACGGAAGCTGTCGAAGTCGGTACGCGGCTGATGCGGGTTCATGCGGATGGACTCAACCGGGATGTTGAGGGTGATGTTTACCCGCTCGCGGATACTCCCGGCCTGATTGGAGCTGCCTTCGGCACCTGCTCCTTCTGCCGGTTTGGGTTCAGGGGTTTCCTGTTCGTCGAGGTTGGGGAAATAGGCCCCGAGACCTCTGCCTAATACTTTTTTTGCCATTTCAGATAATTGGAGGTTTCCCGTTTATGCGGCTTTGGGAGGTTTATTTGCCGCTTTTCTTTTTGCCGGCAGTTTTAAGGGCCGGGCTGTCCGGGAAGAGCGATTTATTGCGCACAATGATTTCGCGGGCCAGGGCGAGGTAGTTTTGGGAGCCGGTACTCACGCTGTCGTACAGCAGCACGGGCTTGCCGAAGCTGGGCGATTCTGCCAGGCGCACGTTTCGGGCGATGAGCGTTTCGAATACTTTATCGTTGAAGTAGCGGTTCACTTCTTCGGCTACCTGCGCGGAAAGGCGCGTGCGGATGTCGTACATGGTGAGGGCTACGCCTTCAATTTCGAGGCCGCGGTTGAGGTGCTGCCGCACAATCTTGATGGTATTGAGCAGCTGCCCCAGGCCTTCGAGGGCGAAGTACTCGCACTGCACCGGAATGAGCACGGAATCAGAGGCGGTGAGTGCGTTGATGGTGAGCAGCCCGAGCGAGGGCGGACAGTCGATAATTACGAAATCGTATTGCTCGCGTATTTTTTCAAGGGCTTCTTTGAGAATGTGTTCGCGCCTTGTGCGGTCGATAATTTCGATTTCGGCCCCTACAAGGTTAATGTGGCTCGGTACCAGATCGAGATGAGGCAGCTCCGTTTTCATGGTGACATCTTCAACCGGGCGGCCTTCGGTAAGCAGCTCGTAAACCGATGCTTTTACGGAAGGAGATTCGATACCCAGCCCGCTGGTAGAGTTGTTCTGCGGATCGATATCGATGAGCAAGGTTGGGTGTTCCAGTGCCGCAAGGCTGGCTGCGAGGTTAATGGAAGTGGTCGTTTTCCCAACTCCGCCCTTCTGATTGGCAATGGAAATCACTTTTCCCATAGTAGCAAATATTGGTGATGGTAATTATGAAGAATGATGCTGCTGAACATTCAGGAAAACCGGTCGGCATTGGCCTGAATTTGAAAACCTGTCCTTTTCTGACCCTTTCCTGAGTAGTTGCACAATATAATGAAATAAAAAAAGCCCGTTTACCGAATTATGGGTAAACCATACCGGTAAACGGGCGGGGTAACTCAGTGCCTGATAAAAGCGCTACCTTGCAGTCTGTATGAGATGAAAGTCGCGGGGCTTTGAGGTAAAATCAAATGCACGGCGGTCAGCCGGCTTGGGTGCGGCCTGGTTCTGGAATTGGGTGAAGCGTACATCTGACCGTGTGAGTTCGCTTACGCCGTTGGTAACCTGAATGCGCATGGCCGGGCGCTGTTCGGGCCATGTAGAAACGTTTGTTGCGGCCTGCCCAAAACCTGAAAATCGTACCTGCTGCATTTCAGAAGCCGGTTTTGGTGTTGCAGCGGGCAGCGGAAGCTCCGATCCTGTGTGTACTGCGGCGGCCGCAGGCGGTGCCGGCTCCTGACTGCTACTGATAAAGTGCAGAAAGAATCCAAGCCCGAGGGCAATAAACATGGCAGCGGCGGCCGGCATGGAATACAGCTGTAACAGGTGAAACAAGCGGCGGCGGCTGTACTGTTTGCGGTTGCGCTCTGCCTGTGCAGCTGCCTGCCTGAGCAGCTCTTCTCTCAGCTGTGCCGGAGGGCTGTACTCCGGTAAATGTTCCAGTTTTTTTAGCGTGATGCGAAGGCTTTCGATCTCAATGAGCGCGTTTTCGTCTTCAAGCATGGTTTCTTCAACCAGGCGTGCCTCAGAAGGGTCGAGCTCATTGAGAACGTAGCGGAGCCATAAATCATCCGCGTTGGACATATTCGTATGTTTTGCCATTTTCCTTGTCGAACATTTTTCTCAGGTTGATGAGCGCGTAGCGCATCCGGCCTAAGGCTGTATTGATAGATACGTTGGTCAATTCAGCAATTTCTTTGAACGACATTTCATGGTAATGGCGAAGCATCACAACTTCACGCTGCTCTTTGGGGAGCGAGCTGATGTGTTTAAGCAGGCTGTGCTTGGCTTCCCCGAACTCCATATCATCCTGAGCATCGGGTGAGTCTTTGTCTTCAAGCCTGTCATAAAAATCATAGTCGCTGTCGGCAGAGGCGTTCACATCAACGAAGCGCTTGCGCTTGCGGATGTGATCGATGGTGGCATTGTGTGCAATCCTCATCACCCAGGCAATCCATTTACCCTGTTCGTTGTACGTATCATCCATCTTGGTGATAACTTTGGTAAAGGTTTCCTGAAAAATGTCGTTTGCTACATCCGGATTCATCACCATGCTGTAAATGTACGAATACACTTTATTCTGATGACGATTCAGCAGCTCGGCAAAGGCCTGCTGGTCTCCGTCGTTGCGGAAGGCACGAACAAGTTCGTGGTCGTCCATTGCTGAAAAAGCCGGGTTTGAAATCTTATTAACAGATAACATACGTGCAGAAACGTTAATGGGTATGTGTTATTGCACAGAGCTGCAAACAGCCCCCTGCCGTACCAATTTGCCTTGCAGTTTCGTTACAGTGCTGATGGAGTAAGTTCCCCTCGGTTATCAGCAGCTGCAGCTGCAAGAATTCTGCTTAAGCAGGTACAAGAACTGTACCACAGCCACAAAAAAGCGTTTCAGACGGCTAAAACGCCCTTTAAAACCTCCTGTGACCGGTCAATCTGTTTTGTTGCGTGTTTCAGTGTCCACAATTTAGCACATATTGTGGTGCAATGGGTGGTCAATCTGTGTTATTTCCGTGGAACCAGTCGTGCAGCAGCTGCCCTGTTTTGACCCCCGCTTTCTCTTTCAGCTCCTCTAATGAGGCCTCCCGCATCTTTTTGACCGAGCCGAATTCCCGGATGAGCTTCTGCGCCGTTTTGGCCCCGATGCCGGGTACGGACTCAAGCTCCGAGCTGAAAGTGCGCTTCGAGCGCTTGTCGCGGTGGAAGGTGATGGCGAAGCGGTGGGCTTCATCCCGCACCCGCTGCAGCAGCTTTAGCGCGGCAGATGTTTTGGGAATCATCACGGGATCGGCCCGGCCGGGCAGGAAAATTTCCTCCAGCCGCTTTGCAAGCCCCACAACCGGCACCTGACCGTAGAAGCCGATTTCCTGCAGGGCTTCGACTGCGCTCGAAAGCTGACCCTTGCCGCCATCGACCACAATCAGATCGGGGATGTGCTGCTTTTCGCGCATCACCCGGCTGTAGCGGCGGGTGAGCACTTCCTTCATGGAGGCAAAGTCATCGGGCCCCTCCACCGTTTTGATGTTGAACCGCTTGTACTCCGATTTGCGCGGCTGCGCATCAACAAAGCAGACCATAGAAGCGACCGGGTCGGTGCCCATCAGGTTGGAGTTATCAAAACACTCGATGCGCCGGGGGATGCGGGGCAGGAACAGGTCGCGGTGCAGGCTTTTGAGGGAGTGCGGCACAAAATCTTTCTCGGCCTTCTTTTTTTGCAGCACATAGTCGGCCGTGAGCAGTTTCGCGTTGCTTTCGGCCATCTTTACCAGCTGCGCCTTCTCCCCGATCTTGGGCTCAACGAGCCGCACCTTCCGGCCGAGCTGCTCGCTGAGGTAGGCCATAAGCGGGCCGGCATCTTCAAAATCGTGGCTCACGTGCACCTCGTGCGGCTCAATGCCCGCCGTATCGCCGGTATAGTAGTCTTCCACAAAGGCCTGCAACAGCTCTTCATCAGGCACTTCCTCAATATTTTTGAGCACCTTGTTGTGCCGGCCGATCAGCTTTCCTTCCCTGATTTTAAACAGCACCCCACAGGCAACGGCCTCCTCGCGGTCGGCATACACGGCAAACACATCGCGGTTAATTTCATCGTTGGTCACCATCTTCATTTTTTCGCTGTACTTCTGCAGGGCGTCGATGCCGTCGCGCAGCGAAGCCGCTTCCTCAAAGGCCAAGGCCTGCGCGGCAATCTGCATCTCTTCCTTCAGCTCCCGGATCAGCGAGCCCGTGTTGCCGTTGAGCAGGCGCACAACCTTCTGCATTTTGTCCTGATACTGCTCAAGGGGCACATCGGCCGAGCATGACTCGAAGTAATCATCGAAACAGCTGTACCATTTGGGCATCCCCCGGTTCAGGTCGATGCTGCGCGGGGTGCAGGCGCAGGTACACAGCCCGAACACCTTGCGGATGGTTTCGAGCATGTGCTTCATTTTGCCGACATGATCGTAGGGGCCGTAGTACTTGCTGCCGTTTTTCACCACGGTTCGGGTCGGGAACACCCGGGGCCGCTCCTCGCGGGTAACGCAGATGTAGGGATAGCTCTTGTCATCCTTGAGGGCTACGTTGTAGCGCGGCTGATGCTTTTTGATGAGGTTGTTTTCAAGGATGAGGGCTTCAGCCTCTGAATCGGTAATGATGGTTTCTACATCCCGGATTTTGGCGACGAGCATCCGAAGCTTGCCCGTATGATGGCGCGATTCCTGAAAATACGACCGCACCCTGTTCCGCAGCTTCTTGGCTTTGCCCACATATATAATAGTATCCTTCGCATCCTTAAACTGATACACCCCGGGGTTCAGCGGCAGATGCTCGAGCTTGTGGTTGAGGAGTTCGTGGGGGGTGTAGGACATGGCGGAGAACAGGTTACCGGAAGGGCTGTGTTTATGCGATTGCGATGGATGGATTTTGCTAATCTAAGGGGCAATGGTTAAATATGCGTGAAAATTATTTGGGGGGATGGGCGCGGCGGGATTCATCCCGGTTTGATCCTCATTTTCCGGGATAGGATTCATATCGCCCGTTAAGGCGCCTTGCAATCCCTTTCCGCGACGGGGTTGGGAAAGGTATTACCTCAAAGGAAGGTTCACCGCACCTGAATCTCAACGAATTTGGGGATGCGCTATCCGGTGTCAGCACAGTTTAACGGGCGGAATAGTCTTGCGCCTCAACTGTCGGCTTCACTTTTTGGGTTTTGAGCCTGTACGTTTGGGTCTGCCTGCTGATTTTGATGCCGCCTTTGAGGCTTTGCGCGCTGAGCTTTTGAGGGTTTTTGGCCTGGGTGCATTGCGTGTGGAGCCGGAGCTTCGGCCGGCGGCCTTTTTCCGGGCGCCTTTCGGTTTATCCTTTTTAACCTGCCCTGTTTTGGTGTCTGAGCGGTTTCCGGAAGGACGCGGTTTATCCCCGGCCGGTTGCCCGGAGTCAGCACCACCCGAATCAGCCGCTGTCTTCTTTCTGTGCGCCCTTGGGCCCGCACCCGGTTCGCCCGAAGCACTTCGTTTCCGTGCGGGTCGCGCTGACGCTTCCTTGCGGGATCCCGCAACGGACTGCAGCAGGGTGTCCTGCTCGGTTTCGGTGA
>NZ_JAIUMX010000052.1:0-24580 GCF_022565315.1 Cyclonatronum sp.
AAGTACGGCTGGAAGTGTACAACATGCTGGGTCAGCGGGTAGCAGTGCTGGTGAGCGGCGCGCAACAGGCGGGCTGGCACACGGCGAGTTTCGATGCCTCACGCCTGTCGAGCGGAATGTACCTGTATCGGCTTCAGGCGGGCAGCTTCGCAGAAACGAGAAGCATGATGCTGGTGAAGTAGTACAGTATGACAGTGTGTCAGTGTGTCAGTGTGTCAAACCCCAATAAAGCGCCGCGGCTTCAGCCCGGCGCTTTATTGGAAATCCCAAAATGGGTAGCTGCCAAAAGGTGGCTGCCCTTTTTTTGACCAAATAAAGCAAAACACTGAACGATGAAGGCAAGAGGAGGAACGGTAAGCTGGATTAATTTATCATATCCCTCAACTCACATTCATCTAACATACCCTTAAGGAGTTTTTATTCGTGGTTTTCAGATTTCGGAAATAAATAATTCAGCTTTCGGCATCACCTCTAAGTGCTATTCACTTATATTACAACGTTTGGAACGCTTTCTGAAATCAGCGCAGCAGCTTGCAGAATCCGCCGGCAATCAGATAAGGTCATTCCGGCCTGATGAATGATTCTGAGAAATATGGTTTAATCTGATGATGTATATGGTTCAGTAAAAAAAATACTAAAAGATTGTTGCGGGCCCTGATTTCAGCCCATAGATGAACGATGATAAGTATCCTCAATATTGCTTGTGAAAATGACAAAGGGTATGGATGCAGGTGTTGATTATTCTTATTTCAGAATAAAGATAGTGACGGCAAGTGTATGATTAAATTAGCCTCACAAAACTTCAAACCCTTCTGTTTGTCGAAAATGCTTTCCTAACGCTTAAACGATTTGATTTCTCCTTTTTCATTGATCCGTAAGCTTCTGTTGTTGTTGTTGCTGTTTACAGCTGCAGCAATAACCGTTTCTGCGTTCAGTGAAAGCCTGATGGCACAGGGTGCTGATAACCTCATTTACCGGCTTCAGCTGCCGGCTGACGAACTCGCTGTAGGGGAATCCTTTTCAGTTTATGTTACTATTGAAGATCTCGGTGGTGCTGCTATCCCCAACATAACGGGTAGTTCGGTCGGTATCCGGTTTAATGCTGACAAACTCGAATTTTTAGGCATTTCCGCAAATGTCAGCAATGAATTTATATGGAGCGGAAATATCCTCGGGCCATTTGTTATTAGCCGGCAACAGGGCAGCGATACCATAAAATTTGTGGATATAGCCCGATCTGGCTCACAAAGTATTGGCAGCGGTCCGGGCAATGTTTTCAGGATGGATTTTAAGGTAACCGAAACAGGTAATACCGCATTTGAGTTTGAACCCCTGAATACTGCCGGGCAGGCGGTTTTGCCGGCTGTCGGACTTTTCGAGAACGGGGCCTCCGTAGTGTATAATTCGGTTCAGTCTGAAAACAATACGCTTAAAGTCGGGCTGCCTTTTCTGAGTCAGCTTCCGGAAATCCTTGATTTTGGTACACGGCAGGGCGGCAGCAGTACGGTTGAGCAGCTCGAAATCACCAATACCGGGGAAGGCAAGCTTCAGGCAACTCTTGAAGTAAACGGTTCCGCTTTTCGGCTGCTCAATCCGGAAAATAACTTTATCGAGCTGCTTGAATCAGAATCCGCACTGATTCCCGTCCGTTTTTTGCCCCTTAGTGAGGGTGATTTTTCCGGTGAGCTGCGCATCATCCACAATGCCGGGAATACGGCTTCACCGGCTGTTGTGCCCCTTGCGGGGGAGGCAGAGTTTCCCGTTCTCGAAGCTGAGCTGAGTCCGCAGCAATTTGTCGTCCGCTCGGGTGAACCGGCTGCACTTTCGCTTCAGATCACCAATGCTGCCGAACAGGTAGCCGTGCTGAACGCCGCATTGGTCGGGCTGCCTGCTGAGATCACCTTTCTTGCCGATGGCTGGACCGGTCCGCCGGGTTCCTTCAATCCGGAAAACCGGAGTTTTTCGCTCGAACCCGGTGCATCAGGAACGCTCCCCCTTACGTTCACTGCCAATGTGAGTGAAACCCAAACCCTTACGCGCACGCTGCGGCTCTCTACGAATGTACCTGCAAACCCCCTTCAAAACCTGACCTTCGAGGCCGAAGTGCAGGCCGCATCCATTCAAATCAGCCCGGAATCCGTTGCGTGGGGGGAAGTAGTTCGGGGCGATACCGTTTTTGAGACCTTCGCGATCACCAATGCGGATGCAGCACTGCTCAGCGGCAGCCTGCAGGCACCCGAAGGTGATTTTTTTCTGCCCGAAGATCAGCCGCTTACGTTCGACCTGCAGCAGGGGGAAAGCTTTTCGGTTACGGTCGGATTTAATGCCGTACAGACCGGTCCCGCAAGCGGGTCCCTTTCGGTCGTTCATGACGGACACAACCGGGGGAGTCCGCTCTTGGTGCCGCTTTCAGCCGAAGTGCTGCCGTTTGGTGCGCCTGACCGCCTGCAAATGGTGCAGCAGCCCACCGATACCGTTTTCGGAGAAGCCATCAGCCCGGCCGTTACAGCCGAGCTTGTTGATGTGTTTGGGAACCGGGTTACGGATGCGCAGGTTTCGGTAAGTGCCGGCCTGAGTGTTCCGCAGCAAAGCCTGTCGGCTCAGGGAGGCGTGTCTTCCCGGTCGGGTGCGCTCATGCAGGCCGCGCTTATAGGAGATACCCTCGTGCAGCTACAGGAGGGCCTTGCTGTTTTCGACAACCTCCGTGTTTCCGAAACCGGCCTTTTTGCCCTTCAGCTCAGTACAGACGGGCTCAGTGAGCTGATCAGTGATCCTTTCCTGACCCTGCCCCGGCTGATTGAAGTTGCCGCCGATGCGCAAACCAAACAGCTCGGTCAGCAAGACCCGCCCCTCACCTTCAGTTTTGAACCCGGGCTGATTGGTGACGACAGCTTTAGCGGCGCCCTCAGCCGCGAGCCGGGCGAAGATATCGGAAGCTATCCCATCACACAGGGCACCCTCTCCCTGAATGATAACTATGAAATTGCGTTCGCGGGTGCTTTTCTCACCATCATTCCGGCACAGCTCACCCTTACCGTTATGGATGCCGAAAAGACCTTCGGGCAGCCTGATCCGGCTTTTGAGGTCAGCTTTGACGGCTTTATTGATGGCGATGGCCCGGAAGACCTGTCCGGCGGGCTTGTGTTTGCAAGGGATGCCGGGGAAGATGCCGGTACCTATGAAATTACCGCATCGGGCCTTTCAAGCCCCCGCTACGAAATTACCTACCTGCCCGGCACGCTGTTTATCAATCCGCTTATTATTTCTGTTGAAGCGCAGCCTGCATCAAAAACCTACGGCGATGCCGATCCGCCCCTTACGTTTGACTTTTCTCCCGGTCTGATTGGTTCCGATACCTTCAGCGGGGAACTGCAGCGCGAAGCAGGGGAGGCCGCCAGCTCTTACCCCATCGCACAGGGCAGCCTCAGCCTTTCCCCCAATTACACCATCAGTTTCAGCGGCAATATCTTCAGTATCAGCCCCGCGCCGCTACAGGTAAGCGTTGCGGATACCGTAAAAACCTACGGCGATGCTGACCCTGCCTATCAGCTGCTTTTCGAGGGATTCCGGTTTCAGGATGATGCTTCGGTGCTGAACGGGGAGCCTGAATTCAGCCGGGAGCCCGGCGAAGATACCGGCACCTACGCGGTTGTGGCTTCGGCCCTCAGCAGCCCCGATTACGAGCTGACCTTTCTGCCCGGGCAGCTCAGCATCATTCCGCTCGGTATCACGATTACGGCTGATGATGCTTTCAAACAGCTCGGCTTTGATGATCCGCCCCTTACCTTCAGTTTCTCACCCGACCTGATCGGTACCGACACCTTCAGCGGCAGCCTTGCACGTGAGGCCGGCGAAGCGGTAGGGGAATATGACATCCTACAGGGCAGCCTCAGCCTGAGCGAAAACTATGAAACGGCATTCATCCCCGGTATTTTTGAAATCCTGCCGGGCGGACTCGTGATACGGACCAACGCCTCCTCCAAAATCTTCGGGCAGGCCGATCCCGAATTCAGCGTGTCTTACATCGGTTTTGTGGGGGATGATGATGAAGACGTGCTCGAAGGTGAACTCACCTTTAGCAGGGCCGCCGGTGAAGATGTTGGTCAGTACCCCGTACTGCCTGCCGGACTGAGCAGCAGCGAATACGAAATTACCTTCTTGCCCGGAAACCTCAGCATTAGCCCGCTCGGTATTGTTGTTAGCCCCGACGAAAGCAGCAAAACCTATGGCGATCCCGATCCGGTATTTTCCTTTACGGCAAGCCCCGCACGTATTGGTGATGATGCCTTCAGCGGGAGCCTGAGCCGCGAACCCGGCGAGCTGCCCGGCAGCTACGAAATCCTTCAGGGCAACCTCAGCCTGAGCCCAAACTATCAGATCAGCCTCGAAAGCACGTTTTTTGAAATTGAGCCGGCACCGCTGCAGGTAACGGCCAATCCGGCACAGAAAACCTATGGCGAAGCAGATCCGGAATTCGGGGTCAGCATTACAGGTTTTGTTTTTGAGGATGATGCCTCCGTGCTCGAAGGTACGCTCAGTTTCAGCCGCGAAGCCGGTGAGTCGGTCGGGGCATACGCCGTTTTACCGGCAGGCCTCAGCTCTTTTCGATATGAAATCAGTTTTCTCCCCGGCGTGCTTCAGATAAACCGGAAACCCATTGTGCTCACAGCTTTCGACAGCAGTAAAATTTACGGGGATGATGACACGGAATTCACTTTTGTTGCGGAGCCGGATCTTATAACAGGTGACAGCTTCAGCGGCCGGCTGCTACGCGAACCCGGTGAGCTAACCGGCACCTATGTGATCGTTCAGGGAACCTTGACGCCCGGACCCAACTACCTTGTTGATTATGTCCCGGCGGGCTTCACCATTCTGCAACGCCCGCTCACCGTTCAGGCCCTTGATGCCGTAAAAACCTACGGCGACCCCGACCCTGCTTTTGAAGCCGGATTCAGCGGATTTGCTCCGGAGGAAGGTCCCGAAAACCTCAGCGGCACACTCAGTTTCAGCCGCGAAGCCGGAGAGGATGCGGGTGCTTATGCCGTAACGCCCGGCGGACTAAGCAGCGGTCAGTACGACATCAGCTTTGCTGACGGCAGCCTGCTTATCGAAACCCGCCTGATGCAGATTACGGCCGACAGTCTCACCAAAAAAGAAGGTCAGCCTGATCCTGAGCTTACCTACACGTTCACACCCGATCTTGTGCCCGGCGACAGCTTCAGCGGTTCGCTCAGCCGGGATCCCGGTGAAGCGCCCGGAAATTACGCCGTGCTTCAGGGAGACCTCGGCATTTCCGAAAATTATGAAATCTTCTTTACCCCGGGGAATCTCGAAATTGAAGCCCTGCTCCCTGAGCCGCTCCCGCTTGATCCTGTACCCGCCAATGAAGCCGTTGATGTGCCCTTTATCACGGAAATATCCGTGGGCTTCAATCAGCCGGTAAGCGTGGCTGACCTGAGCGGTATTTTGTTTCAGACGGCTCAGGGGGATGATGCAGGCCTCACAGGCATCACCCTTGAAAACAACCGCTTACAGCTTTTCCATGAGGGTCTGGTAAACTTCACCGAATATGTGGTCCTGATCCCTGATGGCGCTGTCCGCAATGCCGATGAAGCCGGTAATGAAGCCTTCAGCTGGAGCTTTCGCACCAAAGATACCGAGCCGCCCGTGCTTTCGGTAATTTTGCCGGAGGGCGCGGAAATCACAGAAGATCCGGAAACGGGCGGATTCCTGCTCAGCCTCACCATTGCGCAGGGGCAAAGCTTTGTTGCATGGCTCGCAGCCGATGAGCCGGTGAGCTGGTCGCTTGATGAAGCACCCGATACCCCCTTTGAAATTGACGAAGAGGGCATTCTTGTATTCCGGGAGCCGCCCGAAGCAGGGCTGTTTGCGGTTACCGTAATCGCGGCCGACGCAAGAGGAAATGAAACACGGCTGCTCGTACAGGCTGAAGCTGAGCAGCAGCTCTTCCTTGTTTCCCCCGAAACCCTCCCCGTTTGGGTCGAAAAACAAGCCGGTTTTTCGGTCGCTTTTGAAGCAGAAGGGGGCACCCCTCCTTACAGTTGGTCAGTCGCTGAGGAAACCGACGCCCTGCCCGAAGGCCTCATCCTGAACAGCGCAACCGGCCTGCTGAGCGGAACCCCGCAGCTGCCCGGACTTTTCAGCCTCAGGCTTCAGCTCACCGATGCAGCCGGGCTTACGGTGTCCGAAACCTTCCTTTTGGAAATTGAGCCGGCCGAAATAAGCCTGTTTTTTCAGACACAGCCCGCACCCGCTTTCCTTGCAGGTGAATCTATGGGGCCAGTTTCCGTATCGGTGCGCAATCAGCGCGGCGTGCCGGCTGACTGGTTTATGCAGGCGGTGCAGCTCAGCCTGCTTGCGGACGGGGCAGAGCAGGATTTGCTGATCGGCAGCAGTAGTTCAGTTCCGGTAAACGGACTCGCTTTTTTTCCGGGCCTCACCGTTCAAGCCGCTGCATCGGGCTATCGGCTGCTTGCAGCAAGCGAAGGAAACATACCGGCTGATTTTGCCCAAAGTGCAGCTTTTCAGGTACTTGCACGGGAGCCGAATGCCATTCAGATTAATATCGCTGATGACGAACAGGATGCCCCCATACCAATGCGGCCATCCGTTTGGCACTCCGGTCATGGTCATGACCCTGACCATGATCAGCACAGCGGGATGCCCGTTCCGCTAAACGGCGGATCAGCAGGTAACCGGGTACCGCTGCGGGTTGAGCTTACGGATGTTTACGGAAACCCGGCTTCTTATCCCGATACAGAACTCAGCATCATATTGGTAAGCGATTCGGAAACAGGCGCTTTTTTTGAAAACGCCACCATCACTGAGCCCACAGCACAAACTGCTTTTCAGTCGCAGCAAAGCTTTGTGCGGGTCTATTATGAAGATCCTACGGATGGCGACGTTGAGCTTAGCGTGGTTCCCGGATCACTTCCGGAAGGTGATTTTCCGGAGCTTATACCGGGCTCGCAAACCCTGCGCATTGCCAGTATTCAGGGGCTCAAGGCGCTACCCGATCAGATACAGACCACGCCCGAAGCTTTGAATCAGCTGGTTGTGCAGCTGGTTGACGGCAGCGGGCAGCCCGTTTTTGCCCCCTGGCCCGGCGTGAGCGTCAGCCTCAGTTCAGGTCTGGAAAGCGGTACGTTCTGGGCCGATGCAGCCGGGACGCAGCAACTTTCAGCCCTGCACATTGCACCTGCAAGTGTTCAAAAACGCGTGTACTACCGGTCCGGCGGTTTAGGTCCGCATGAGCTGCTGCTTTCGGCACAGCCGCAGCTTCCGCTTCAGCTCACGGTACCGGTTGAAGGTATAACTGGCCCGCCTGATCCTCAGCAATCCCAAATTGTGCTGAACGACGGCTTCATCCAAACCGAAACCCTGCTCACGGTGAAACTGCTTGATGCCGGCGGGTATCTTGTTGAGGATGCGGAAGACCGGCTGTCGGCGGAAGTGGTGAGCGGTCCCAATGCCGGCTCGCCCTTCGCTGCCTTTCAGCAGACCTCGCCGGGCAATTATGAGAGCAGTTATCTGCCTGAGGGGTCCGGAACGGATCAGGTTCGGCTTTTCCTGGATGAGGCCGATTTCACCGGGCTTGCCTATCCGAGTTTGGTGATGGCGCAGCAGCCTGCACGGCTGGAGGCCGCATCCCCGACTACGTTCACCGGCTTTATTCTGGCCGAAACAGAAAGCCCGCTGCGGGTGCGTTTGCTGGATGAAGAGGATGGGCCGCTTCCCGGCTTTTCCGTCAGGTTTCGGGTGGTGAGCCGTCCCGGTTCCGGCGGAGCGGCCGGTGATTCCGTTTTCAGCGCACAGGCGATTTCCGGGCCCGACGGTGTGGCAGAAACACGTTTCCGGGCGGGCTTCCGGGCCGGTACCTATGAAGTGGAAGCAAGCATCGGAACCCTGAGCCCGCTTACCTTTTTCGTGCTTGCAGAAAGCTGCCTGCTGCTGCAGCCCGATGACCTGAACGGCAACTGCGCGCCCTACGGGCTTGAATTACAGCCCTCAGAGCTGCAACCGCAGGCGGGCGATTCTGTTTTTGTGCAAAGCCGGCTTAAAGACCGTTACGGAAATGACGCAGCACTCGGCGGGCTGATGATCAGCTGGGGCAGCAGCGGGGAAGGTTCTTTCCGCACGGCCTTCAGCCAAACAGACGAACAGGGCCGTGCGGAAAACGCATGGCTGCCCGTGCCGCTTACGGGAAGCCGGTTCAGGCTTCTTGCTGCTGCGGAACAAAATATTTCCGGTGAAAGCCCGCTGATTACCGTAACCGGAGCAAGGCTGCAATCCCTGAGCTTTATCATTGATGATGTTACAGAGGCCGGTCTGTTTTCTGAGGTCGTAACTTTCACCCTGCGCGACAGCCTGGGAAACGAAATCCTTGCACCTGAGCCGCTCGGTTTCCGGCTGCAGGCCGAAGGGGCCGAACAGTTTCAGGTCAGATCAGGGATGCATCCGCAACAGCTCGTACGCTCCCCCAACCGCCGGGTCCGTTTTGAAACCGGAACCTCACGCGCCTATGCGCAGATTTCCCAAACCAAAAGCGGTCTTTTTGAAGTTGAAGCAGTTCAGGTGCAGGGTCTTGCAGGGGTTGAGGCCGTCAGCGGTTCATGGCAGGTACAGGCCGGACCCGCAGCATTCATCAGCAGGCTATCGGATGAGCAGCTCAGCGGCATTGCCGGCAGCCCGATTGAAGAGCTGCCTGCCGCATCGGTAACGGACGAATTCGGAAATCCCTCTCCGGGTCAGCCGGTCAGTTTCACCCTGCTGAGTGCACCGCCGGAATCAGGCGGCGTGATTGTGGGTCCTTTGCCGGAAGCGGGTGCGCAGCAAAGTTCCCGCTTTCAGTACCGCGCCTTCACCGATGCACAGGGTACCGCTGCGGTGCCTTTTCGCTTTGGCCGCACCGCCGGCCTCTACGAGCTCGAGGCCCGTATTGACCCCGGCATGGGTGTGGTGTACCGGCTCACGGCAACGCCATCAGCGCTGAGCCTGCACCAAAACTACCCGAACCCCTTCCGGACACACACCCGGATTCCATACGAAATCCCTGAAACAGCAGCCGTAACCCTTGAAATCTACGACCTGCTCGGTCGGCTCGTGCAGATCCTCATCCGAAATGAACTCCATGAAGCCGGCCAATACGAGCACGAATGGACTGCCCGAAACCTCGCATCGGGCGTCTATTTCATCCGCCTCACAACCCAAACAGAACAGGGGAAACCCGGGCAGAAAGTCAGGCCTTTGATGTTGGTGAGGTGAAAAAGGAGGGACGGCAGACCGCCGACCGGGGACGGCGGAGTTGCTGTATCCCACTCTTCGTGCCCTTCGCGTTCATCCTTCGCGGTCTTCGCGGTAAATCTACCTTCATTGTTTAAACGCAAAGGGCACTAAGGTTTACGCGAAGTACACAAAGAGAATAAGCACTGAGCAAATATCACAAGCAGCCCATCAACCGATAATTACCCCGCCAAAAGCCAAAAGCCAAAAGCTAAAAGCTAAAAGCTAAATGCCAAAAGCCATCCCCCTTCACTGCTCATAATGCGTGGTGAGCGCCAGAAAGGCGAGGCCGAGCAGGTGCTGGGTTTGCCCGGTGCTGAGGGTGGAGAGCCAGGCCGCGAGGGGGGCTTCGGGCAGGGTAAAGGTTACCCCGTCGGCGTCGGGTTTGGCGAGGGCTTCAAAGTTTCGGGCGTCAGTTTCGGCGCCTTCATAAAGATCTTTGTTTTTGCCGAGCTGCTGCTGAAAGGTGGGGTAGTCGGTTTCCGCACACATCACCCTTAAAATTTCGGCAAGCTGATCTTCATCCGGATCAAAGTTCAGGATGAAATTCACGAAAACCTGCACCATCATCAAACGGTGTTCGGGTGAAGCCTGAATGAGCATGGGGCTGAAATCTTCAATGTTTTCGAGGCCTTCCATCCCGAACTCCTGACGCATGCTCAGGTCAAGGAAAAAGGGCGCCGTAAGCTCCTCTTTGGCCGTCACCCGGAAATGCATGTTCCCGTTGGCGTTGTTCATGTGCAGCAGAAAATGGTTTTTATAGCGGAAAAGATCATAGCTGCCGCCGGCTTCGCCTTTGCTGTTCATCCCGAACTGAATACGGGCGATATAGTCGCCGATGCCCAGTTCGCTGAAGTTTTCGAACTGCTTCATTTCATCTTTATTCACCAGGCTCGCCAGTTCATACACCTCATCGGTGCTGAGCCCGACTTCCTGACCCAGCTTGATTTGCTCCAGAAAGGAAGTACGGTAGTTGTTGAGCGAATAAAGCTGAATCACATTATCAGAATCAATTTTGCTGCTCAGATCCCGCTCTGCCTCATGGTGCTGCCGCATGAGCTGATCCAGGAAGAACTCGATGACCTGCACTTTTAAGTCTTTCATAAGTATCGGGATACCATCCGTAGTTTGTTGGTTAACGGTTGATGAGTCGGGGTATGTTAAAAGTAGTTATCCCCAAATAGTTCTGTGCTGCTGTGTAGCGTGTTTAGTATTTTCCATCTCTCTTACACAATCGACTACTTAAACAAGCGCTTTCCGGCAAAAAACGTTTACCCGTTTTGAGATTCATTTTTGCCGGTACACCCAAAACGTACAAATTAATAATGACAAAGTTTATGAAGAGTTTAGCGTACATCAGCCTGGTGATGTTATTCACCGGCTGCAGCCTGTTTGCGCAGGTGAGCCCGACCGCGTGGTCTCCGGAGGAGGGGGCAAAGTGGGACGTGAGCGGGGAGCAGTGGAGTAACTGGCCCACCAAGGAAATCAGCTACACCACCACCACCGGCACCTGGATGAACCTGGATGTGAGCCCCGACGGGCGGTACATCGTGTTCGACATGCTCGGCAATATCTACACAATTCCGTTTGAAGGCGGCACTGCTACAACGCTGCGCACGGGCCATCCGTATGAGCTGCAGCCGCGCTTCAGCCCCGACGGCACCCATATTTCCTTCACCAGCGATGCCGGCGGCGGCGATAACATCTGGGTGATGCGTACCGACGGCTCACAGGCCCGGCAAATCACCAGTGAAGATTTCCGCCTGCTCAACAACGCAAGCTGGTCGCCCGACGGCAACTTCCTGATTGCCCGCAAGCACTTTACGTCAACCCGTTCGCTCGGGGCCGGCGAGCTGTGGATGTACCACATCACCGGCGGCTCGGGCATGCAGCTGGTCGCCCGCATGAACGATCAGCAGGATCTGGGGCAGCCTTTTGTTTCCCCCTGCGGCCGCTACGTGTATTACAGTCAGGATGTGTACCCCGGCGGATTTTTCCAGTACAACAAAGACCCCAACAGTCAGATTTATGTGATCAACCGCTACGACCGCGAAACCGGCCAAACCGAGCGCATCACCGGCGGACCCGGCGGCGCGATGACCCCGACCATTTCGCCCGATGGCAGCATGCTTGCCTTTGTGCGCCGGGTGCGTACCCAAAGCGTGCTGTTTGTGCGCGAGCTGGAAAGCGGCCGGGAGTTTCCGGTATTCGACGGCCTCAGCCGCGATCAGCAGGAAGCATGGGCGATTTTTGGTCCCTACACCAACATGGCCTGGACACCTGACAGCCGTGAAATCGTGTTCTGGGCTCAGGGAGGCATCCATCGTGCAAATGTGGAATCGCTGGAAGTCACCCAAATCCCGTTTGAAGTAAGCGCGACACATCAGGTTGCCGAAGCCCTGCACCTGAACTTCGATCCCGCGCCGGATACCTTCACCTCCCGCGCCATTCGTCACGCCGTTACCTCACCCGACGGCCGCTTGCTGGTGTTCAACGCCGCCGGCTACCTCTGGAAGAAAGAGCTCCCCAACGGTACGCCGCAACGCCTCACAAGCGGCAGCTCCTTAGAGTTTGAGCCCTCTTTCTCGCCCGACGGCCGTCATCTTGTGTACGTCACCTGGTCAGATGAGTACATGGGCACCATTCAGCGGCTTGACCTCACCACCCCCGGTGCGCAGCCGCAGCGCCTTACAGAGCAGAAGGGCATTTTCCGGGAGCCCCGCTTTTCGCCTGACGGCAGCACCCTCGTTTTCCGCCGGGAAAGCGGCAACAACCATCAGGGGCACGCCTTCACCCTGCATCCCGGCATTTACACCATGCCGGCAGCAGGAGGGGAGAAGCGCTTCATCCGTCGCGGCGGCTCCGAAGCGAGCTTCAGCGCCGACGGCGAGCGGATTTTCTTCCTCGGCGGCGCCTACCTCAACCGCGCCTATCAGAGCGTGAACCTGCACGGGCACGACGAGCGCACGCACTTCCGCTCCACCCATGCCAACCATTTCGTGCCCAGTCCCGACAATCAGTGGGTGGCCTTTAACGAGCTCTTCAAGGTGTACATCGCACCCATGCCGCAATCGGGCCGGGAGCTGAACCTGCACGCCAACACCCGCGCCATACCCGTAACGCAGGTCGCTGCCGATGCCGGCATAAGCCTGCACTGGAGCGGCGACAGCGAGCGCCTGCACTGGACCCTCGGCGATGAGTACTTCACCGTGGAGCTGAACGAAGCCTTCGAATTCCTCAGCGGCAGCCGCTCTGATGCTCTCCCGCTGGGTGAAAATCAGGGGATGCGCATCGGGCTCGAGCTCACCGCCGATGTTCCCGAAGGCCGCGTAGCCATCACCAACGCCCGTATTTTAACGATGGATGATGACAGCACCGTGATCGAAAACGGCACCATCCTGATTCAGGGCAACCGCATTGTGGCGCTTGGCGCGGCAAACGAAGTGCGGATTCCGGCCGCAGCCGATGTTTTTGTGATTGATGCCGAGGGCAAAACTGTAATGCCCGGCATGGTGGATGCACACGCGCACATCGGCAATTTCCGGCACGGACTGAGTCCGCAGCAGCAGTGGGAGTACTTCACCAACCTCGGCTTCGGGGTTACGACCGTTCACGACCCCTCATCCAACTCGGAGATGATTTTCTCTCAGGCCGAAATGGTACGCGCGGGCCACATGGTGGGTCCCCGCATTTTCTCAACCGGCCGCATCCTCTACGGCGCGGAAGGCGATTTCAAAGCCGTGGTCAACACCCTCGACGATGCCCGCTCGGCCGTGCGCCGTACCGCTGCCTTCGGCGCACTCTCGGTGAAAAGCTACAATCAGCCGCGCCGCGATCAGCGGCAGATGGTGATGCAGGCTGCCCGCGAGCAGAACATCCTCGTTGTGCCTGAGGGCGGTTCAACCTTCACCCACAACATGAGCATGATTGTGGACGGACATACCGGCATTGAGCACAACATCCCGATTTACCCTGTGTATGATGATGTGCTCTCACTCTGGAGCAATACCAATGTGGGCTACACCCCGACCCTCGTGGTGAACTACGGCAGCGTGAGCGGCGAATTCTACTGGTATCAGCATACCAATGTGTGGGAAAATGAGCGCCTGCTCAGCTTCATGCCGCGGGGCATTATCGACAGCCGCTCGCGCCACCGCACCATGATCCCCTACGAAGAGTACGTGGCCGGTCACTTTCAGAGTGCGGCTCTCGCCAAGCAGCTCTACGACGCCGGCATTCTGGTGAACATCGGCGGACACGGTCAGGTGCAGGGTCTGGCGGCACACTGGGAGATGTGGATGTTCGAACAGGGCGGCATGAGCCCGATGGAAGCCCTGCGCTCAGCCACCATCAACCCGGCCCGCTACATCGGCATGGGTCAGCACATCGGCTCTCTCGAAGCCGGCAAGCTCGCAGACATCATTATAGTTGACGGAAATCCCCTCGAAGACCTGCGCGTGAGCGAGCGGGTTACCCACACCATCCTCAACGGACGGGTTTATGATGCGGCAACCCTCAACGAAATCGGCAACCGGGAGCAGCAGCGCCTGCCGTTCTGGTGGGAGCGCGACGGCTACGATACCCGCTTCGACTGGCACGCCGTAACCGAAGCCGACGGCCGCGCGCAGTGTACCTGCGGCGCCGGCGCGGTACATCCGTGAGCCCTGCCGCGTAAGGATTTAGCACTTTTAATACCTAAAAAAGGGCAGCCTGCTTCAGCGGGCTGCCCTTTTTGCATTGGGGAGGAGGGGGATTATTCGGGCTTAATGATGAAACGAAAGAAACAGGGGTTCGGTTTGAAGGGCTGTAATTGCAACAACAGTACCCATTTTGAGATAGATATGTACGAAACAAATTCTGATTTTGACCGGGAATACCACATGGACCATAGCGAGATGCCCAAACAAAGGCATAACGAGCCCGCAGGAAATATTCCCGACGGTAACTTAACCAAACAGAAACAACAGCATAGCGCGTGCTGCCGTACGGGCAGGTCTTACGAATTGTCATGCAGCATCCTCTCCCTTTCATTCCTGGAGCAGGAACCCGACCTGTACTCCCTCGACGACCTTAAAGAGCGGTACTGAGATATGTTTAAAGGCGACGTTGTGCTGATACCGCTTTCTTACCCGAACCGGTCGGATGATAAGATGAAACTGGTGCCGGCGCTTATTTTAAGTGAAGATGAGGGTGCGGCAACCGTAGCCTTCATTAGCACCAAAACCGAAGAACAGGAAGCCTGCGATCTGATTCTGCATCCCAAAAAAGGCAACGGCCTGCACGCAAGATCGGTCGTTCGTCTCAACAAAATAATAACGATAGAAAAATCCTTCATTCTCGGCCGTTTGGGCACCCTCTCCACCCGCGAAATGCGCGAACTCAACCTCCGCCTGCTCGAACTCTTCGATCTGAATTACTGATTTACACTGTGTTGATAGCAGGCTGATTTAGCGGTGATGCCCGGATTTTAGCAGATTTATTTATGGGATTGACCGGCGACCGCAGACCGCAGACCGAAGAAGGTAGAAAAATGAACAGTCTGACAGGGTTCGAATTTTGTAAAAGGCCTCGGTTGATGCGTTTCGAGACCTAAATACGCTCATAAACGAATTATAGCCACGGAACCCGCCTTGCCACGGAAGCGCCCCGGCTGGGACGCAAGCTTTGTAGCGCCCGAAGCCGCCCCACCTCACCAACCCCGGCGCGGCCCGCCGCGCCGGGTGCGTTTATATTTGCCCCATGCCAGGTTTTCGCTAATTCTTCATATACCGGGCACCCTTAGCTGTCAAATGCCGTGTGAGGCTAAATTTCCCGTAGGGAAATCACATGGGTAGAAAAAAACGCACCCCAAAATATATCCGTGTGCCATAGGTACACCATATGCCATCCGGAACAAGAACAGCTACAGAGTAATGTGAGGCTTACGAGATTGCCCGGCCACATGCACCACCCGAAACGGCGGTTCCGCCGGTCGCATCGCAGCTTCGCTGCTCCGCTAAATTGTGGGGGGGGGCGATTTTTCTACCCATATGGCTTCCCTGACGGGAAGCGGCGGCCTGCGTGGCGAAAACAAACATCAAATGACATGCGGGTTTGGCCGGTTTAGCGTGAATTTATTATCGCGTGAGCCCTGACCATTTTTCCAAAAACCCGCGGCTTTTTCGATCATCGGCTCCGGCAGGAGCCAATGCTTTGTAGCATCCGCTTTGGGTGCCCTGCAACTCAAACAGCGGCAAAGTGAAATTGTTAGGTCCCGGATAACGCCCCAAAATTATGAGGCAGTTTTAAGGCACCAAGCCGGCGTTTCCGGGATGACGGTGTGGGTGGTGGTAAGCAGCTTATGGGCCAGACCTGACAGGTTTTCAAAATCTGTCAGGTCTTTGCAGCGGAGGAGAAAAAGCCGCAGCCAGGGCTTCGAACCCCCAAAACCACCCCGAAACAAAAGCCCCTCTCCTGAAGATAAGGCCCGTAAGGTATCGTGAAATTTTCAGGAGAGGGGTTGGGGTGAGGTCTGCCACGATGATGGCCCGCGGATTTTGCGGATTTGGCGGGATTTCCGCGGATTATTTGTTGGATGTAGGTACAATTCAAACCTCCAAGGTTTTTAAAACCTTGGATGTTTTTTCGACCGCCCGGCTCCGGAGGAGTCAAAGCTTTGTAGCAAGCCCGCAGCCGCCCCAACCTTCCACCCAACCCCGGCGCGGCTCGCCGCGCCGGGTGCCAAACACCCCCTCCAAGCCGTCATCCCGGAAACCGTGCGGCACTCCTTGATCTACGCAACAACCGAAGCCGGTCCGCACGGTTATCCGGGACCTACCAAATTATTCCCACCGCCATGCCGGCAGCCGGTTTGGTGAGCAGCGCAAGTTTTGGTGAAACCGGCTATGGTTGCCTGCTGCAAACATAGCGGCAAAGTGAAGCTGGCAGGTACCGGATAACGCCGGCAAGATTCTGTGACAGTTTAAAAGTACCAAGCGGGCGTTTCCGGGATGACGGGGTGGGGAGAGGGAATTGACCGCAGACGGCAGACCGCCGACGGCGCGAAAATGAACCGCGGGGCCAGACCTGACAGGTTTTCAAAACCTGTCAGGTCTTTGCAGCGAAAGAAAAAAGTCGCAGCCAGGGCTTCGAAACCCCCAAACCACCCCGAATAAAAAGCCCCTCTCCTGAAGATAAGGCCCGTAAGGCCTCGTGGCACTTTCAGGAGAGGGGTTGGGGTGAGGTCTGCCGAAAAAGCCGGCCGGCCCGCGGATAGTGCTGGCCTGGCGGGGTGTTCGCCGATTTTTAACAGGGCTTTGCAGCGAAGCCAAATAATCCCGCTGCCAGGGCCACAAAACCCGGTCTGCGGTCTGCCGGCTCAGGCCGGCCGCGCAGTGCGCTACAAGCCGAGAATCTTCCGGTTGAGTTCTTTGTCGGGGGCGGTGGCAGCGAAGTCGTCGAAGGCTTTTTGGGTTACTTCGATGATGTGGCTGTCGATGAAGGGGGCACCTTCTGCCGCGCCCTGTTCAGGGCTTTTGATGCAGCATTCCCACTCGAGCACGGCCCATCCGTCGTAGCCGTATTGGGAGAGTTTGCTGAAGATGGCGCCGAAATCGACCTGCCCGTCGCCGAGGGAGCGGAAGCGGCCCGGGCGGTCAACCCACCCCTGGAAGCCGCCGTACACGCCGGAGCGCCCGTTAGGATTAAACTCGGCATCCTTCACATGGAACATCCCAATTTTGTCGTGATAGATATCGATGAAGGCGAGGTAGTCGAGCTGTTGCAGGATGAAGTGGCTCGGGTCGTAGAGCAGGCGGTTGCGCGGGTGGTTGTTGGTTGCTTCGAGGAAGCGCTCGTAGCTCACGCCGTCGTGCACATCTTCGCCGGCATGTACCTCAAAACAGAGGTCAACCCCGTTTCGGTCGAACTCGTCGAGGATGGGGGTCCAGCGGCGGGCGAGCTCGGCGAAGCCGTCTTCTACCAGACCGGCCGGGCGCTGCGGCCAGGGGTAGTGCGTGTGCCACAGTAGCGCGCCGGTGAAGGAAGCGTGTACGTAAATACCGAGGTTGGCACTTGCTTTGGCTGCTTTTTTTACGGTTTCCACGGCCCATTCGGTGCGGGCTTTGGGGTTGCCGCGAAGCTCCGCCGGGGCGAAGCCGTCGAACATGTCGTTGTAGGCCGGGTGTACGGCTACGAGCTGACCCTGCAGGTGCGTGGATAGCTCGGTGATTTTTACCCCGGTTTCTTCGATGCGGCCGCGGTACTCATCGGCGTAGGTCTGGCTGGCTGCTACCTTATCGAGATCGATCAGCCGGGATTCCCATGTCGGGATCTGCACGCCTTTGTAGCCGAGGTCGGCGGCCCATTTGCAGATGGAGATGATGTCGTTGTACGGGGCTTCATCGCCAACGAACTGTGCGAGAAAAATAGCGGGACCTTTTATGGTTTTCATCATGGCAGTAAAAGTGGGTTTGGGTTGGGTTTAGGATGTGTGCGCTGCCTGATCCGGAGCTTTCCGGCTGAATCAGCAGCCGGTTGGGGGCAGGGAGGATTCCTGCGGTAATCGGAGCGTTGAATCAAACAGGAGGGGGATGCGGCCCCGGCAGCGGGAAGCAGCCGGAAACACATCCCCCGATAAAAAAAAGCTTAGCCGAAAGGCGTCCATTTTTGGTCGGACTTTCCGGATGCGATCATGCCTTCCACGAAGCGCATGCCGCGGACCCCGTCGGCGGTGCCGGGGAAATCGTAGGCTTCCTCGCCGGAATAGGTGCCGGTGGCGTGATCGTGCACGGCTTGGGCGAAGCTGACGTAAATATTGGCGAAGGCTTCGAGGTAGCCTTCGGGGTGGCCGGCGGGCAGGCGGAGGCCGTTTTGGGCGGCTTCGCAGAGGTAGCCCGTGCCCGCGCGCAGCACCTGAACCGGAGCGTCGAGCGGTTTCCAGAGCAGGGTGTTGGGGTCGGTGTGGCTCCACTCGCAGCCGCCTTTTTCGCCGTAGATGCGGAGCTTCAGGTTGTTTTCCTCGCCGGCGGCAACCTGCGTTGCGATGAGGCAGCCCGAGGCGCCGTTGCTGAATTTGAGCAGGGCAGCGGCATCATCATCGAGCTTGCGGCCTTCCACCACGATATTAATATCGGCGCAGATCTGCGTGATGTGCAGCCCGCTCACGTACTCGGCGAGGTTGGCCGCGTGCGTGCCGATATCGCCGGTCGCACCGCCGGCCCCGCTTTTGGAAGGATCGGTGCGCCAGCCCGCCTGCTTGTTGCCGTCGGCTTCGAGAAAGGTGGAAAGCCAGCCCTGCGGGTATTCGACAAAGATTTTGCGGATGGCTCCGAGTCCGCCCTCTGCGATGCGGTGCCGCGCCTCTTTCACCATCGGGTAGCCGGTGTAGGTGTGCGTGAGGGCGAGCACGAGGCCGGTTTCCTGCACTTTGGCGTGCAGCAGCTCGGCCTCTTCGAGCGAAAAGGCGATAGGCTTATCGATGATAACGTGAAAGCCGAGGTCGAGCGCCATCATGGCGGGCGCGAAATGCACATGATTTGGGGTAACGATGGAAACGGCCTGCATGCGTTCGGCAGGCGGAAGTTTTCGCTCGGCTTCCATCATATCTGCGAAACTGCCGTAGCAGCGGTCCGCGCTGAGACCGAGCGCGGTGCCGGAGCGTTTTGCTTTGTCGGGGCAGCTGCTGAAGGCGCCGCAAACGAGTTCGAAGCGGCTGTCGAGTGCCGCAGCCTTGCGGTGAACGGCCCCGATGAAGGAACCTTCACCGCCGCCAATCATGCCATAACGGATTTTCATAGTCGGGATCAATAAATATTTGTGGTAGGTTTATCAGCCGTGAAAGTGCCAAATTAAAGGCACAAATTCAAGCAGAGAAGCGGCAGCGGGAATTCAGCGGGGGAGGCGGGCTCAGGCCGGAAGCGCATCACCCTAAAAAGAAACACGCACACCAGACGGCTTTGGGAGCTAAAAGATAAGCATCTGAAGCAGCTGTAATTCCCTGTGCCGGATTGACAGCATTTTCTTATTATTCCGCATGTTCGAACCGGACTGAGTGAAACTAACTACACACTTAACGAAATTGATTCTGACATGGGGACTAACCAATCGACCTACATCAGGCTGAGCCTGATGATGTTTTTGCAGTTTTTTATCTGGGGGGGCTTCTTTGTAACGATGGGAGCCTACCTGCTGGAAGTGTTTCGGGGTGAAGAGGGCCTGAATTCCATTATTGGTCAGGCTTACGCCACCCACAACTGGGCCGGTTTGCTGGCGCCGCTGTTTGTGGGCTTAATTGCCGACCGTTATTTTAATGCCGAGCGGGTAAATGCGG
This sequence comes from Cyclonatronum sp., assembly GCF_022565315.1. Lineage (NCBI taxonomy): Bacteria > Pseudomonadati > Balneolota > Balneolia > Balneolales > Cyclonatronaceae > Cyclonatronum > Cyclonatronum sp. The sequence goes on from NZ_JAIUMX010000052.1 coordinate 19,613, forward strand.
TCTGCCATATTCTGGGTGCGGGACTGCTCTGGTACGCGGCTACCGTAACCGAGCCGGGCACTTTTATCTGGGTGATGTTTTTCTACTTTATGCTCTACATGCCAACCCTGGCCCTGGTGAATGCGATTGCCTTCGCAAATGTGAATAACCCGGATAACGACTTCCCGAAAATCCGCGTGTGGGGAACCATCGGCTGGATTGTGGCCGGTTTTGTGGTAGCGCAAACCGTGCTTGGGTTTGTGGATGTGCCCCTGCTCAAAATGCTCACCGGCGTTGAAAACGCGCAGGTTACCGCCATTCCGCTGCAGATGTGCGCCATCATTTCCCTGATTTACGGAATCTACAGCTTCACCCTGCCGGCTGCTCCGCCGCAGGCCAAAGGCAAGAAGTTCAGCATAGGAGAAGCCCTCGGACTCGACGCCATCAAGCTGATGGGCGAGCGCAACTTCGGGATTTTTGCCCTTTGCAGCTTTCTGATCAGCATTCCGCTGGCGTTTTACTACGCGCGTACCAACGACTTCATCGCGGCCATGGCCTTCGGGGAAGCCTCGGCTTCGTTTATGGCTATCGGGCAAATGAGTGAGGTGCTGTTTATGCTGCTCGTGCCGTTCTTCCTGCTCAAGCTGGGCGTGAAGTGGATGCTGCTGATCGGCATGCTCGCCTGGACGCTCCGCTACTTTGTTTTCGCAGCCTTCCCGGAGTCGGCCGCCCTGCTCATTTTCGGGATTGCGCTGCACGGGGTGTGCTACGATTTCTTCTTTGTGACGGGTCAGCTTTATGTGGATAAAAAAGCGCCCAAATCGATGCGATCGAGCGCGCAGGGCCTGTTTGCCCTGCTCACCTACGGCGCAGGTATGCTCATCGGGAACTACATCCTCGGCTGGTGGGGCGATAACATCGGCCTCGACGGTTCAACAACCGCCGGATGGCTCGACGGCGCCTTCACCTTCTGGATTATGCCCGCCGTACTCGCCCTCGCTGTAGCGGTGCTGTTCTTCTTCACGTTTTGGGAGAAGCGGGAAATTGATGAGGAAGTGGCCGACCTGAAGTAAGGCCGCTTTGATGGCCCGCGGATTTTGCGGATTGTGCCGGATTTTCGCGGATTTTTTATCGGGATGATTTTGGCCTGCCGAATACCAGACCTCCGGGGTTTTTTAAAACTCCGGAGGTTTTTTTTGATTTGCTTGCCGCTTTGATGGCACGCGGATTTTGCGGATTGTGCCTGATCTCCGCGGATTTTTTTAAGGATGATGTTTACCTGCCAGACACCAGGCCTCCGGGGTTTTTGAAACTCCGGAGGTTTTTTTTTGACCTTCCGGCTTCGGATAGCACCCGGATTTTGCAAATTTGGCCGGATTATCGCGGATATTTTTTGGGATGCGATGACGTCATCTGTCACCCGCATGCCTTATTTTAATGAAAAACACGGCCGCACTTTCCGCTCATCAGCCTCAGTTTACTGCCATGCCCGAAATTATTTCCGCCTGCCGACTCGAAGATTTATTCGCTGCTTTTGAGGATCGCCTCCGTGTGCATGCGCCGCCTTCGGTGCTCGCTGCGGACACGCTGCTGGTGCCCAACCGCGATATTGCGCGCTGGCTGCAGATCCGGCTGGCCCGGCATCAGGGCATTGCCGCGAACCTGAACCCGGTGCTGCCCGCCCGCTTCATCCACGAGCTGAACCTGCAGCTCGATCCGGGCTACGAGCAGCATCTGCCGGACAAGCATCAGCTGGCCTGGATGATTTTCGCGCTCACCGGCAAGCTGCCCGATGCCCCTGTATATCAGCCGCTTCGGGACTACCTCAAAAAATCGGGCACGGGCCTCGAAATCGTGCGCCGCTATGAGCTGTCGGCCAACATCGCCGACATTTTTGATCAGTATCAGCTGTTCCGGCCGGAATGGATTGCGGCCTGGAACCGCGGGGAGCGGGCGGAAATCCCGGATTTGTTTGAAGCTACGGCCGCCTGGCAGCAGCAGCTGTGGACCGACCTCCGCAGCTGGCATCCGCAGATGACCGACCGGCCCGCCCTGCATGAGCGGCTGATGGCTGCCATCGATGCCGGCCACCTGCAGCTGCCGCACGCCCTGCACGTGTTCGGCACCGCGCCCCTGCCGCCGCTCTACCTGCAGGCCGTGCTGGCACTGGGCCGCCACATCCCCCTGCTTTTTTACCGCATCCTGCCCGAAACGGAAGGGGTGAGCGGGCCGGAGCATCCGCTCATGGCCAAGCTGGGGGAGGAGCACCGTCAGTACGCAGAGCTGCTGCATGGGCTCACCGCCGGCAAAGGCTTCCAAAGGCAGTTTGTGCCCGTGAGCACATCCCCCGAAACCTCTGAAACGGAGCGCGCCTGCTCGTTGCTGCACTGCCTTCAGGAATCGGTGCGCCGTCGGGAGACCATCCCCCACACAAATGATCCGGCCGATGAGAGCCTGCTGGTGCACGCCTGTCACAGCCCGATGCGGGAGGTCGAGGTGCTGCACGACCGCATCATCCGGTTTCTGGACGAGAACCCGGATGCCGGCCCATCCGATGTGCTGGTCGTTGCCCCGCAGCTTTCCGATCACCTCACCGCGGTAAACGCCGTTTTTGGCCACCCTTCGGATGAGTCGCTGCGGCTGCCCTGGTTCATTCACGATCCCTCGGCATCGCCCCTGGTTCGGGCATCGGAGCTGCTGATGCAGCTGCTGCGGATTGACGAAAGCCGCTTCCGGGCCGACTTTATGCTCGGCCTGCTGGATCAGCCGCTGATTCGCGAGCGGCTTGGGCTGGATGATGACGACCTGCGCCTGATCGCCTTTTGGGTGCGGGAAACGGGCATCCGCTGGGGGCTGGATGAGGCCTTTCGCGGGGATGACGGTCTGTTTTCCTGGCAGTTCGGCCTCGACCGGCTGCTGCTCGGGCTGATGCAGCCGGCCGACACGGCGGAGCCGGTGCTGGAGCTGATGCCGTTTCCGCACATCGAAGGGGAGGATCAGCTGCGGGTGGCAGGGCAGCTGTCGGCTTTTTTGGAGGCGCTGGCAAGCTGGGTGCAGCTCAGCAGCGAGGCGCGTAAGCTGGCGGAGTGGCCGCCGCTGGTGCGCGGACTCATGGCGCAGCTTTTCCCGCAGACCCCCGATACCGACCGCTTTATACAGCCGCTGCTCCGGGCCGTTGACCGCCTGCCGGAAGCGGCCGCCTGGCTCGGCGACGAGGCCCTGCCGGTTGCAGTGATCGCGGAAGCCCTCAGCGCACAGATTCGTCAGCAGACTGCCGGCGCCGGGTACCGCAAGGGTGCCGTTACCTTTTCGGCTATGGTGCCGGTAAGGCACATGCCGTTCCGCTTCATTGCGGTGTTAGGATTAAATGAAGGAAGCTTTCCCGGCCGCGAAGATGTTTCGGGATTTGACCTGATGGCGCGGAGTCCGCAGCCGGGCGATCGCATCAAGCGGCTCAGCAACCGGGCCCTGTTTCTGGATGCTCTGATGGCTTGCCGGCAGCAACTGCACCTAAGCTATATCGGCTTCAGTTTCCGCGACGGCTCGCAGCGGGCGCCTTCGCTGGTGCTGCGTGAGCTTTACGATCAGCTGCGCGCACACGGGCTGCCTGCGCCGGAGGATCAGCTGCTCGTGAGTCACCGCCTGCACGGTCATCACCCCGCCTACTTCGCACCGGACGAAAACGGGCGCCTGTTTTCGTATGATGCTGCCCGCATTGCGGCGCTCAAATCGGGGCGTTTCGCGGAGATTTCGGGGGATGCGCAGGCGCGATTTGATCAGCCAGCCGCTGCCCCAGATGCCGAAAATCTGCTGGTTGTTGAGCTGAAAGAACTGATTTCCTTTGTGAAGCAGCCGGTGGGCTGGATGATGCAGAACCGGGCGAACATGCGGAGGCTTTACGAGGAAGAGCTTCCCGCAAAGCGCGATCCCTTTGCGCTGGATGCGCTCGAACGCTACAAACTGAACGGGCGCCTGATGCAGGCTGCGGCCGCCGGTGAAGATGCTGAGTTGGTTTCGGACCAAATGCGGCGGGTGCTGGCGCTTGAAGCGCAGCTGCCGTACCGACAGGCCGGTGATCGGGCATTCGACGACAACTGGCGTCAGCTCACCGATTTTCTGGACGCTATCCCGGGGGCCGACCGCGATCAGGCGCTGGCCGATAATGTGCTTGCCGAAACCGAGCTGGAAGTACTGGGCCGCCGCATGCTGCTGCGCGGCGTAGTGCCGCCGGTATTGAACGGCCGGAGCGTGGCCATCGAACACGGCAGCATGAAACCCAAACGCGAGCTCACGGCCTGGGTGCGTCAGCTGCTGGTGCAGTGCGCGCTGGATGGAAACGCAACCGGCTTCACCTACACGCCGGATAAAAACGAAGGGGCAGTCCCTCTCATCCTGTGGTCCAAAAATCCGCAAGAGCAGCTGCAGCGCCTGCTCGGTCTCTGGCTCAGCACCCGCGAGCTGCCGCCCCCGGCAACCCCCAACTTCCTCAGCCTGCTGGCGCAGTATTTTGATGCTGCTGACGACAAACAAGCTGCCCAAAAACGAAAGCTTGAAAGCTACTTCAAAGAATCGCAGTTCTCCTACGATACCCTCCCCAACGACGACCCCTGGGCCGCCCTTTTCTACCCCGAATTCGAAGATTCCATGCCCGATGAGGCACTGCCGTTTTATGAGATCATCTGGAAAAGCTTTCAGGAATCGAAAGTAGAGGGTGAGGATGAATGACGGCGGCCCGCGGTGTACTTCGCGGTAATTTAAACGCAAAGGGCACGAAGGATTACGCAAAGAACGCAAAGGCCAACCGCCAAAAGCCAAAAGCCAAAAGCTAAAAGCCAAAAGCTAACCGCTAAACACTAAAAGCTAATAATTCCTATGCTCCATCCTTTCCAAATTTTTGATGCGCCTGCTTCCGGGCTTAATCTGGTTGAGTCTTCTGCCGGAACGGGCAAGACCTACAGCATCACCTCGCTGGTGGTGCGGTTTCTTGCG
>NZ_JAIUMX010000053.1:0-24247 GCF_022565315.1 Cyclonatronum sp.
TCTGCTGTTTACGAGGGAGTCTTCCGCACCATCGCATCCAAACAGAACCAATGCTGCAAAAAGCAGCGCTATTAGAGATTTGGAAATAATTTTCATGATAATCGTCGGAAATTATTAGTTCAGGAATTGATCGAAGGTGAAGGTAACCATGTAAATTGCGCCCATTGAAGGGTTGGCAAAAGAGGTAGTGTATCGCTCGTTTAGTATGTTGCTTCCGCTGAGCTTCACAATGGTGCTCATGTTGGGGATGCGGTAACTTACCTGTGCGTCGAGGGTGCCAAAAGCAGGAATTACGCCTTCGCCAATTGCTGAATCCCAAACAAAAGCATCCTGCCAGCGCCATGCGATGTTGAAGCCAACATTGTTGCCTACGTTACGGTTGCGAAACGAAAGGTTATAGCGCCATTTTGGTGTATTAAACCCGGCACTGAACCCTTGCTCTTCGAGGCGTTTGGCTGAAATCAGCTCGTTGTAGGTGAGGTTACCGCCAACGGTATAGCCGCGGCCAAGCGCATAATCAGCACCTACGGCAAAGCCGTGTGCTTTAACAACACCATCTGCGTTCACATCAAAGCCGAAACGCTGTGTGCGAACGGTTTGATTGATGATGGCATCCTGACCGGCAGCAGTATTCGGATCAAAGGTGCTGAAATCAGGCATTTCTCTCAGGCCGTTAGGAATACCTTGGGTGAAATCAATTTCAGCAAGAAAATCGGTGTACTCGCTGTAGTAGTAGTAGGCATCAACAAACAGGCGGTTACCGAACAGACCTTTGTAGCCTATTTCAATGGTACCTACTTTCTCAGTTTTGAATTCATCAAACTCAACTGCCACTAATCTTGAGCGGGCAAAAGCAGCGTCACGACCGGAAGCGAGTGCAAGGCGGGCGGCTTCAACCGATTCGGTACGGTAAACGGTGTTTGTTTCGAAATTATAGCGGTTAACCAGGGTTGGGTTTGCACCAACAAGGCGGCGGGTAACTACGTCGAGATCGATAAACTGATCTTGTGTAGTCGGGATGCGGAAACCCTGCTGATAAGAAAGACGCAGGTTGTGGTTTGGCACGACTTCATACACAGCAGAAATACGGGGTGACAGCTGCCCCTCGAAGTTTTCATTTTTGTCGTACCGCAGAGATCCCTGCATGTTCAGGCGGCCGTCCATAAACGATTTGGAAAGCTGTGTGTAGAAACCAAACTCATCCATCGTAAACTCATCGCCGTTGTCCTGAAGTGCAAAAAGGGTACCCCGTGAGTTCAGTGCGAAACGGCGGAAATTACCGCCAACGATTACTTCTACAAGGTCAGGATCGATAAACTCTGAGAAATTGTAAAGGCCTTCCACATGGTACAGGCCGGAATTGTCAAGAAATTTCGCACCGCCTTCAGAAATCGGAATGCTGCGGATACGGTCGTAGCGCTCCTGGAAATCAGCTGATCCGGGACGGGGCTGAGCGGCTTCACCGGCCTGACGCGCAATCTGATGCGCCTGCTCAACGGTTGCACCCTGTGTGCGCGCTCCGGCGAAAGCCTGGAAGTAGGCTGGTACAAAGGTTTCGACGTTAATCAGAGATGCGAGCGTGTTGGCTGCAAAAGTATCACCTGAATCTTCCTGAGTAGTATATGCACGAAGGAAGAAATTGGGGTTACGAAGCTCTACTTTACCGGTCCATATCGAAAAGTTGTTGAGTACGAAACGGTCATTGGCTGTGTAAACTGTGCTGCCTTGCCCGTAGTTGAACTGCGCAAGACCCTCGAGATTATCGCTGATGCGGTAGTGAACAGCACCCCCGAATTTCAGAGATTCAGTGAGGTTATCAACAAATTCAGATTCAGTGTATCCGGTAGGGGTGAAGGCGCCCAGCTCCCCGTCGGGCAGCAGGCTGCGGATTCCGGCAATTGCAGTGTTGCCGCCCGCAATAAGTCCGTCAGCAATGTTTCCAATGGTGAGCAGCGGCTGACCGTACACGTTCACGCCGTTATACACGCGATTGCCATTGGCTGAGGTCTCACCCCGCTCTACAGCACCAAAAGTAGCCGGCCCCTGATCACGGAAATCAACGCCGATAAAATCGCTTGCGCGCAGGTACGAAAAATTAGCCTTGTAAGCAAAGCGGTCGTTGATGCGCTGCGCATACCGGATCGAGTAATCCTGATAAAGAGACGGGTCATCATCACGGCCGTCAAGGTGATTAATACCGGTTTTAATGCTTACAGAAAGTCCCGGATAGTCGAAGGGGCTTTTGCTGTTAAGCAGCAGAATACCGTTGATGGCATTGGGACCGTAAAGGGCAGAAGCCACACCCGGAATCAGCTCCACACTCTCAAGGTCAAGCTCCGAAATACCTACAACGTTACCAACCGGAAAGTTGAGGCCCGGCGCCTGATTGTCGATGCCGTCAATTAGCTGAACGAAACGTGTGTTACCGTTAGCTGCAAAACCGCGGGTGTTAACGGAGCGGAATGTTAAGCTTTGAGCCGACATATCAACACCTTTGAGGTTTGCAAGGGCGTCGTAGAAGTTCGGTGCAGCCGTTTCACGGATGGCGATAATATCCATGCGTTCGATAGATACCGGCGACTGAAGCACACTTTGTTCTACACGGGAAGCAGACAGCACAACTTCAGAACCAAAGAAGGCCTGCTCCTGCAGGCGAATAGTAAGCCCGGTTAGCTGTTCATTTGAAACCGTGATTTCAGCACTTGAGTATCCGACACTTGTAACCCTCAGCACAAAAGGCAGTGACTGATTCGTAGTTAAGGAAAATCGGCCGTTAATGTCTGTCGCTACCCCGGCAACAGTACCGCGAACGACTACGTTGGCCCCTATTAAAGGCTCGCCGTTGCGTGCATCAACAACGGTACCTTCAACCGTTACCGACTGTGCAGCAGCTTGGTGGGGTGTAAGCGCCTGTACAGCAAACAGCAGCATAGACACAAACAGAATTGTAGTAAACTTGTTCATAAGGATGTAATTGTGAGTGGTTAGTTCAATTTATAACAGTCTGACAGGCCTGTTAAGTGGTGAGCAGCATTCGGGTAGTGTTCTGTTGCATGAGTCCCTGTATCATACCTCCCACAAAACAGCTATTAGTCAAAAGGCCGCAATTTTTTTGCCCCGTTGTTTATTTAGTATGGGCCGGAGCATGTTGGAAGCGCTTTTGCTTAAGGATTTAATATAAACTTAATTATCAAAAAACCGACACCCGTAACAGTGTTAACTTTGCCGTAATTATCCGAAAGATTGATTTTTGATTTGCCATTCTCCTGAAAAAAGTCTGATACAGATATGCACAAAATCAGCTTTTGGCTTAGGCAGGGATATCTCTAAATCCACTATTCAATTTAGATTATCATATTTAAATACACGAGAAAAACGCTTAAATTTTTCGAAGTATCTTTCATTATTAAATGAAAAACTATTGTGGCCAAAGCTTTGCTACAGATGGAAAAGCGGAATACTAATCTGTTTATTTGGGTGTTTCTGTGAACCCGTTTATGCTATCTTATGCACTTGGTTAAGTTTGTAATCTCACTGCATTACCGAAACTTCCGTCGGTTTGCCCAAATGAAGGATTAACTTTGGATTCAAAACAGCACTGGTTCGAAACCTGGTTCGATACGCCGCTATATGAAGCCCTGTACGCACACCGCGATTATGCCGAGGCAAAGAAACTCGCTGATCTTATCGCCAAGCATTACCCGTCTCAGCAATACAATGAGTTGATTGATATCGCCTGCGGACGGGGCAGGCACAGCTTTAATCTTGCTCAGCTTGGGTATTCGGTAACCGGGGTTGATCTTTCAGAAAATGCCATCCGAAAGGCCGGACGTATCGCTGCTGAAAAGTTTCCTGAGCTGCCCCTGAGCTTCCGCACGCACGATATGCGCGAAAAACTGCCGGGTCAGTGGCCGCTCGTGGTGAACCTGTTTACCAGTTTCGGCTATATGACGCAGGATGAAGCCAACAGCGCCATCCTTAAAAATATGTGCGACGCCGTGGCGCACGCGGGTGCGCTTGTGATAGATTACCTGAACCCGGCCTGCGTTTGTAATGGCCTCGTCAGTTCCGAAGAGAAGCAGCTTGAAAGCTACGATCTGCAGATTTCAAGAAAGGTCGAAAATGACATCGTTATTAAAAACATGCGCTTCCGGAACCGGGAGACAGGCGCTGTGCAGGAGTTTGCCGAGCAGGTAAAGCTGTACGGGCTAAGCTGGTTTGAAGACGAGCTTGCCGGGTTCGGACTCCGGGTTTCCCGGGTTTATGGCACCTACGACGGGCAGCTGTACGATAAAAGTAATGAAGGACTTCCCCGTATGATTATACTCGCCGAAAAAAATCAATGAAACTGCGGTACTGATCTCATCCCCCGCGATGCAGGCCTTCCGCTGTATTTCCGACCCAGGATTAGCCCTATTTCATAGATTTGTAATGCTGTATGAGCTTTTTCAGATCCGGAGCAAGCGGACTTTTAAAAGTGAGTTTTTTTTGATTCACGGGGTGAATCACGCTTAGCTCGGCGGCGTGCAGGGCCTGTCGGTTAATCCATTTTTCGTCTTCTTCGCCGGGGCTGTAGTGCCGGTCGCCGATAAGCGGGTAACCCGCTTCGCTTAGCTGAACACGAATCTGATTTTTCAGGCCGGTAACCAGCTCAACCCGCAGCAGCGCAGCTTTGGCGTACTGCTCAATTACCTGATATTTGAGCTCTGCCCGTGTGCCTTCCGGATTGTCTTCACCCACTATGATATTGCGGAACCCTGTTTTGATGAGCTTCAGGTGATGCACCAGTGTGCCCGACTCCGGCATTACCCTGCCCCGCACCAGTGCCTGATAAACCCGGCGCGGCTCGCGGTTCCGGAACTGCTTCACCAGCTGATGATGCACCCGGCCCGTTTTGGAAAAAACCACGATGCCGGAGGTGTAGCGGTCAATCCGGTGCACGGGTCTCACCCGCTTGCCGAAATCCTGCTGCACCATTAGCTGCAGGTTTACAGATGGCATATCGGGGATGGGCACCGTGAGCAGACCGGCGGGTTTGTCAATCGCCATCAGATGCGCATCTTCGAAGAGCACGGTGTAGCGGAAGCTTTTGGGTTTAGGCATAGATGAAACGATTGTGCGGAAAAAGGAAGGATGGATGTGCCTTAGCTGGCAGAAGAAGCTTTGTCGAGTTCCTGAAGCAGCGCTTTGCAGCCGGCATCATGCGGGAACTTCGCAAGGGTGTTAATCAGGATGATGCGCGCCTCAGCCGTATCTCCCATGTGTGCGGTAACAGACGCCAGGTTGTACAGAATATCCGGCGTTTCGCCCCCGTGTTTAATGCTGCGCTGTATAAAAGATTTCGCTTTCGGAAACTTGCCGAGCTCCACAAGCACATCGGTCGCTTCATTCAGAATGCCCACATGGTCGGGCCAGTGTTCGAGGGCGGTATCGTAGGCCGCTTCGGCTTTTTCGTGATACCCGAGCAGCGCACAGACCGAACCAAGCGCAAACTGCGCAAAAGCAAAATCATCGGGGGCAGGGTCTGCCTGCTCACTGAGCTCCAGCAACTCGTCGCCAACGGATCTGAGTTTGCGAAAAATTTCAAACCGCTCGCTGCTCTGCTCCTCAAACTCGATTTCATCGAGCCGGTCGGAGTGGGCAACAATTTCTTCAGAAAGAATCAGCAGCCGGTTTTTGAGTTCAGACATATCTGTCGTGTGATAACACCGCCTGTACTGCAGGCGCTGCGGTTAAATGCTGGTTTCGACTTCGTGCACTTTCCGGAGGATGGCAGCTGCTTCGGCATCTTTGCCCTGCATCACCCGGTGTTGCAGGTTGGTGATGAGGTAGGAGCGGCTTTCATCAAAAGCCATTTCCCGGGCCATCTTCTCGCTTGAAGTGCGCACAATAGTGAAGAGTTCGTCCGCGCGGATTACGCTGAAAAGGCCGTCGTCGTTGAAGGCGTGCGCTCTCTTTTCTTCATAGTCAGAAAATACACGCGGGAAATCTTCGATGTTTACGGCTTTGGTGAGCACTTCCACATCCTGCATGCCCTCGGCACTCAGGGGGATCCGGCACAGGAAAAAAGTCTTTTCAGTATAAATCATACAGGTATTGGTATCGGTTTTGAGTTAGCCGCACAATATACAAAATGCAGGGCACACCTGCCTTAGCTATAAAAGGGGAGCAGGGCTGCCCTCACGAAGAGTTTGCGCTTAAAGCAGCCGGCAGCTTGCGCACCATTTCTGATGATCCCGGTCGGTAAAAAAAATAAGATGGCCCTCATCGCCCATGCTGAGGTTCAGCCTGCTGCGCAGTGCGCTCACTTCCAGCGGGAAACCGCGCCGGTACACATGCACCCGCTGCAGCTTGCGGGCGGCAAGTTCTTTTTTGAGCTTTTTGTTGTGGAAGGGCAGCAGTTCCAGAAGCCGGAAGGCCCGTCCGGGGAAAGCTTCCGGAACAAATCCGGCATCCGCCGAAAGCAGGTCAGTTGCCGGACTTAGCCGCTTCAGCCCGAGCTGCTGTGCTACGGTTTCGGTTGCGCCGGCCTTGCCGACAGCCGGATCGGGCAGCAGCAGCAGATCACCGGCACGAAGCGCATCACCCGAAACCTCCGGAATCACCGTGCCGGGCATGGCCTTGCGGAACTGATGCCGAACCTTCCCGTCATCATCGAGCAGCACCGCGCTCACTGCTGCGGCTTTAGCCGGTTCCGGTTTCTGCTCCGTGCCCCATCCTGCCAGAATTTCCTTCACCTCCCCGCGCAGGGAAACGACCTGCACAAACTCGGTATCGGGCAGTTCGCGCAGCAGCTGCACGAGGTCGTACAGCGGCGACAGCTTGATGAGCACATTTCGTGCCTTCTCCCTTAGGACCGGCAGCAGCGCCGGGATATCGGGCAGGCAGTCCGCCAGCCGGAACACGCGCCCCTGCTCGTCGCGCCGGGAGGGATCGGCGTAGATGAGGTCGGCCTGCCCCCTGAAGGCATGCAGGTAATCCTCCGCGGTTTGGGTGTAATGGGTGATGTGTCCCCTGCCCGAAATCCGGTGATTGTGCCGGGCCAGCGCACTGATTTCCGGTACGGATTCCACATGGTGAACCTGCTCAAAACGGTCGGCAAAGGCCAGGCTGTCGATGCCAAGCCCGCCGGTGAGGTCCACGCAAAGCCGGCCCGAAAACAGCCCGGCCTTGTACGCCGCCGCCGCAGTACCGCTGCACTGCTCAAGCGAAAGCCTGCGGTACAGCCAGCCCCGCTGATGAAAGCCCGCCAGTTTTTTCTCCGCCTTGCGGTAGCAGAACAGCTGCTCGGCTATGGCCGGGGTGAGGTCGCCCCACGCAGAACGGCCGCGGATGGCAAACTCAGCGGGATCGGGCAGAGGTGCCTCATCGAGTACGCTGGTCCATTCCGGGTGCCTGCTCAGCGGATGTTCGGTGCGTGTTTCATCAGGATTCATGGCTGCCTATTCAGGGAGTACAAAAGCGGTGAAGGTGTCGCGATCGATAAACGTAAGCTCCGCATCGTAGCTGTTTAGGAAGGCACGGGGTTTGGTCTTTTTGGCTTTCGGATTCCATTTAAACTCGAACGCCCGGATTTGTCCGGCCCGGACTTCCACATAATCCACCTCGGTTTGGGTAACCGAGCGCCAGAAGTGCATGCCCGCACGGATGCGGTTGTTGCCCAGCATTTTCATGCGCTCGGCAATCAGAAAGTTCTCCCACAGCGCCCCGGTATCGGTGCGCAGCGTGAGCGGGTTGAAGTTGCCGATAACGGCATTCCGGATGCCGGTATCAAAAAAGTAGATTTTCCTCGACCGGCTGATTTCATTCCGCGCATTGGTGCTGTAAGCGGGCAACCGGAATACTACGAAGGTTTTTTCAAGCAGGTCGATGTAGCTCGAAATGGTGTTTTTATCAACCCCGACAATCTGCGCGAGCTCGTTGTAGGAAACTTCACTCCCGATCTGCAGCGCAAGGGCCTGCACCAGTTTGCTCAGCAAATCCGGTTTGCGGACACCCTCAAAGCTCAGCAGATCTTTGTAGAGGTAGCTGTCAATCAGTTCATACAGCAGCTCTTCCTCATCGCCGGGGGTGGTAATCACCTCCGGATACATCCCGTACAGGATGCGGCTTTCCAGCTGCGACTTGGCCTGCAGAAAGCCGGCATGTGCCGAAAACTCCTGCCAGCTCACGGGGTAAAGCGTGTAATCGCGCTTGCGGCCTGCAAGCGACTCCTTAAACTCACTTGCCAGGTCGAGCGCCGATGAGCCGCTCACCAGCAGCTGCACCTCCCGGAAGTTATCGGTGATGAGCTTGAGGGTGAGGCCGATGTTTTTCACGCGCTGCGCTTCATCGATAAACAGCAGACGCGTATCGCCGATGATGTTTCGAAGGTCTGAAAGGTTGGCATCCTGCAGCTGTGTCCGCACAATGGGCTCGTCGCAGTTGAGCTGCATGCGGTTCGGCTGCTGCTCCGTAATCGATTTCAGCAGGGTCGTTTTGCCCGTTTGCCGCGCACCCAGCACAATAACGGCCTTACCGCCAAAGAGGGTTTTGGTGATGCGCTCGCTTAAAGTACGGTCAATCATCTGGCTGCGGATAAAACAGGTTCAGGTGGACATTTGGCGGATGCCAGACTCTATTCACCAAATATAGACTTTTTTAGGGAATACACTCACTAAAAAACTATGTTTTTGGTGAATAGATAATTCGCAGAACGTATTCGTGCGAGAAGCGCATCCCAAAAACAGTCAGGCAGAGAGGTCGTATGCTGGGTTTGTGAATGAAATGTTACTGAATATCAGGTTCTATTCACCAAATATTAACTTTTTAGGTGAGTACATTCACCAAAAAACTATGTTTTTGGTGAATAAGTAATCCGCAGAACGTATTTGGGCGAGAAGCGCATCCCAAAAACAGTCAGGCAGAGAGGCCGTATGCAGGGTTTGTGAATGGGATGTTACTGAATATCAGGTTCTATTCACCAAATATTAACTTTTTCGGTGAGTACATTCATCAAAAAACTATGTTTTTGGTGAATAGTATTTCCTGAAAACAAAAAAGCCGGTCACCCCAAGGCGACCGGCTTTTTTTATGATGACTTTAAGCGGCCGGTTTGCGGCACAGCTTTTCAGGAAAGAATCAGCTTGGCGATGGTTTGCAGCTGCATGTTGGAGGTACCTTCGTAAATCTTGCCGATTTTGGAATCGCGGAAGAATTTCTCGACCGGGTATTCTTTAACGAAGCCGTAGCCGCCGAATACTTCGATGCTCTGTGAAGAAACGCGCTCGGCAACTTCGGAGGCGTAGTACTTACACATGGCCGCTTCTTTGAGGAACGGCTGACCAGCCATTTTCAGGCGCGCGGCATTGTACACGAGCAGGCGGGCCATCTCAATTTCGGTGGCCATTTTCGCGAGCTGAAACTGCAGTCCCTGAAACTCGCTGATAGCCTTGCCAAACTGCTTGCGCTCTTTGGAGTAGGCAACGGCTGCGTTAAAAGCACCCTGTGCAATGCCGATCATCTGTGCGCCGATGCCGATGCGGCCTTCGTTCAGGGTCTCGATGGCGATTTTGTAGCCTTTGCCGACTTCCCCGATTACATTTTTGGCCGGCACGCGGCAGTCTTCGAGAATCAGTTCCGTTGTGGAGCTCGCCCGGATGCCGAGCTTGTCTTCTTTCTTGCCGACCGAAAATCCTTCAAATCCGCGCTCAACCACAAAGCCGGTGATGCCGCGGTAACCGGCTTCCGGATTGATGTTGGCAAATACCAGAAAAATATCGGCTTCATTGCCGTTGGTGATCCAGAGTTTGTTGCCGTTAAGGATGTATTCGTCGCCTTTCTTTTCGGCGCGTGTTTTCAGGCTGAAGGCATCGCTGCCGGAGCCGGCCTCAGAAAGGGCATAGGCGCCAACGGTATCGGTTGCGAGCCGCGGCAGGTAGGTTTCCTTGAGGTAGTCGTCGGCGAAATTCAGGAAAGCGTTGTTAACGAGGGTGTTCTGCACATCCATAAAAACGGAGGTGGAAGCATCAACTTTGGCGATTTCTTCGATGGCCAGAATCGACATAAAAAAAGAGCCGCCGCCCCCTTGGTATTTTTCCGGAACTTCAATGCCCATCAGCCCCATCTCAAAAAACTGCTTCACCAGTTCGGGGTCAAGTTTGGCTTCTTCGTCCATTTTGTGAACCAGCGGAAGCACCGCGGTTTTGGCAAATTCGGCTGCCGCGTCGCGCAGCATCTGCTCGTCTTCCGTGAAATGGGTGAGGGGTTTAAAACTGAGATCTGCTGCTGTTTCCATGAGATTAAATTAATGATGATGATTTTGTTGATTGAATGAGAGTGCTACAGCAAGCTTAAATTCAATAATTCCCAATATACCGCTATTAAAATGCCCAAAAAAGCCCTTCCAGCCCGTTTTGCAATCCTTAATCAGCGGTCTTAGTTGTATTTGCCTGCGGTGATAACGGCTGCTCCGCACTGCTGTTTTGCCGGAAGACTTCGATAAGTGCCTGACCCGCAAGTACCGGCGTAGTATCCCCGATGCGGATGCGGCCGGTTTCCTCATCCCAGCTTTTTTTTACCGCCGGGCTCTCCCAAAGCCGGGCGAGCAAAAGTTCTTCGGTGAGGCGGCGGGTCCAGTGTATGAGCTGCCGGTTTCGGTTTCGGGCGAAGTGTCCGTCAGCCCGCATGCGTTCCAGATACTCGAGCACGTGCTCCCAGGCATCCGCCACACCGTTGTTGTAGAGGGCGCTGCAAAGCTTCACCTCGGTCGTGTAGCCCGGGTATTTGGGCCGCAGCAGGTGCAGGGCATTCAGGTACTCGCGCCGGGCGGCATCGGCCCGCTTTTCGAAACCGGCATCGGCTTTGTTCACCAGGATGAGATCCGCCAGCTCCATAATACCGCGCTTAATACCCTGCAGGGAGTCGCCGGCATTGGGCAGCATCAGCATCAGGAAAAAATCAACCATAGAAGCCACTTCGTATTCGCTCTGCCCCACGCCCACGGTTTCCACAATCACCACATCGTAGCCGGCCGCCTCACACAGCAGAATGCTCTCCCGGGTTTTGCGGCTCACCCCGCCAAGCGTGCCGCCGGTAGGGGAGGGCCGGATAAAAACTTCTTCCAGGCGGCTGAGTTCGGTCATGCGGGTTTTGTCGCCCAGAATGCTGCCGCCGGTGTAGGGGCTGCTCGGATCTACGGCGAGCACCGCCACACGTTTGCCCTGTGCGGCCACATTAAGGCCGAAGGCTTCGATAAAGGTGCTTTTGCCCACCCCCGGCACGCCGGTAATGCCCAACCTCACCGAGCTGCCCGTGTACGGCATGAGCTGCTGCAGCAGACGCTGCGCCAGCTCCATATCGGCGGCCCGGGTGCTTTCCGCCAGGGTGATGGCCCGTGCCAGTGCCCGCCGGTTTCCGCTGCGGATGCCGCTCACCAGCGCCTGTTCGTCGTAAGCTCTCATTGAAGGAAAATCAAAAGTATTAGGTCGTTCAAAAATGCTGCGTTTTGTTTTGCTGTGCGGTCTTGAGTTTTTTCGGGTGATGGGCTTCCGGCCTTCAAATACCTCTCAGCAGATTCCGGTTTGCGCCGGGTCACTTTCCGATACAGAAGCGCGAGAAAATGGAATCCAGCAGATCTTCGGTGGTGATTTCCCCGGTGATGGTTCCCAGCTCATGAAGCGCCGTGCGCAGGTCGATGGAGAGCAGGTCGCCGGTAAGCCCGGTGTCCAGCCCTTTGAGGGCTGTGTGCACGTGCCGCCGCGTTTTTTCGAGGGCATCCCGATGGCGGCTCGAGGTCACGAGCAGGCCCGAAGTATCGATGTCGCGGTTTTCCAGCACGGCATCCTTCATCATGCGCTTCAGCTCGTCTATGCCGGTGCCCTCAAGGCTCGAGACTTCGATGTCGTGCCTGATCCGCGCCTGCGCTTCCGCGGGTTGTTTGAGCAGCTCTTTGCGGTCGGCCTTGGTGCCCACAACGAGCAGGGGTTTCTCAGGCCACTGCGCCCTGATTTCGGCCATAACCTGCGCATCCTGCGGGTCAGGATTTTGGAGGTCGGAAAGAAACAGCACCAGGTCGGCTTCGGCAACCGCCTTGCGTGAGCGGCGCACGCCTTCGGCCTCGATTGCATCGTCGGTCACGCGCAGCCCGGCCGTATCGGTGAGGGTGAACAGCAGCCCGTCGTAGCTCCAGTCGGCATCGATCACATCGCGGGTAGTGCCTGCGATATCCGAAACAATGGCCCGCTCGCGGCCCATCAGCGTATTCAGCAGGGTTGACTTGCCGGCATTGGGTGCGCCGGCAAAAACCGTGCGGACGCCATGTTTCACGATCCGCCCGGTTTCGTAGGTTTCGAGCAGCTGATCGATGCTGCTCACAAGGTCAGTAAAGAGCCTGCGGAGGTCGTCGCGACTGGCGAATTCCACATCCTCCTCAATAAAATCAAGCTCCAGCTCAATCATGGCCGTCGCATCAATAATCTGCTGCCGGAAAACCTTCACATAGTCGCCCAGCTTGCCTTCGAGCTGCTGACGCGAACTCTCCGCGGCTTTTTTGCTGCGTGCGTGTATGAGATCGGCTACGGCTTCGGCCTGCGACAAATCGATCTTGCCGTTCAGGAAGGCCCGCTGCGTAAACTCGCCCGGCTCGGCTGCCCGTGCGCCGGCATGAAGCACGGCCTCGAGCACAAGCTGCGTGTTAATCACCCCGCCGTGACACGAAATTTCGACGGTTTCTTCGCCCGTGTAGGAGCGCGGGGCGCGGAACAGGCTCACGAGCACATCATCGAGGATGCGTTCGTTTCGGGTGATGCAGCCGTAGTGTATGGTATGGCTTGCTTTAGCGGTGAGGTCGGCGCCCGAAAAGATGCGCTGAACCAGCGCGATGCTGTCCCGCCCGGATACCCGGATTACGGCAATACCGCCCTCGCCCGAAGGCGTTGCGATGGCGGCGATGGGCTCACGCTGCGTGATTTCGGCCCGTTTTTGTTCTGCTGATGGATTCGGAGTTTGCATACCCCAAAGTACCCAACCCGCCGGACATGGGCAACGGAAAAGCGGGAGATCGCAAGCCGATTGCTGCGCGCTTAACGGATGAAGGAAGCTGTATGCTGCCCGGCACCTTCAATAAGGGCAACAGCCTGATTTCTCTGCACGGACGGAAAGTCTTCCAAAAATGCATCAAGAGAATCACCCGATTTCAGGTAGTCCCAAAGCGTTTTTACAGGCACCTGCGTACCCTTAAATACGGGCGTGCCCCCGAGGATGTCTTTGATTTCGGGAAATAATGGTTTTCGACTTATGAGCTGGCATGGGGATGGCTGCGAGGTAAGTATTAAATGTTAAGCAAAGGCTTTATAAAGGCGGGATGTGCAATATTAATTAATTTAGTACAGCAGTCCGAGCATCCAGAGGGGGATTCTGTTGGCTGTGGGATATTCGAGCCGGTCAGAAACCACAAATCCATTCTCTGTACCCTGAAGCTGCTGCCGGCCTTTGCCGGGTCCGCCGGTTTCGAGGGTGAAGGTATCATCAACCAAAAAATCACCTTTTGCCGGATAGCTGACCTGATGCTTAACGCGAAGCTGCTGAAGGGCAAAGCTTTCCCGCACACTGCCCGCGTCAGGCTCCCCGCGGCTGAGCATGTACATGAGGTTTGGGTTGCTGATCAGGATCTTTTCCGGTTTTTGAAGCATAGAAGTACTCTTGCCGGCAGCGTGCATCATCGAAATGAGCTGTGCCTGTTCGAGCAGGTGGAGGTAGCTGAGCAGGGTTGTTCTGCTGATACTGGTTTTCTCGGACAACTTTGAAATGTTGGGTCTGAACGGCACACTTGTGGAAAGCAGACTCAGCAGCTGAAGAATTTTGCGGGAATTGCGAACATCAAAGCCTTCCATCTCGGCCATATCGTATTCCACAATGGTACGCACGACCTGATTCAGGCGGATCATGTACGTTGCTTCTTCCTCAAGGAAAAACGGGTAAAACCCGAACTGCAGGTAGTGCCCGAAGTGCTGCAGCGGACGAAAAGAAGGGTCTAAACCGGCTGTGATTTCTTTGCCCCGGCTGAGGAGGTCGGTCAGGGTCTGAGGCTCAATCACAATGTTGTGACGCAGCTCGAGATACTCCCGGTACGAGAGGCCGTGCAGCTGATACATCACAGCCCTGCGGCTCAGATCATGCTGCTGCCGGCTGATATCTATGATGGAGGAACCCGAAAACACAATTTGCAGCTCAGGGTACCGGTCGCAGAGCATTTTCAGCTCCTGCGACCAGCGCGGGTATTTGTGAACTTCATCGAGCGCAATCCGCCGGGCCCCTGATTTGTACAGCTCGGATACCGTTTCTGAAAGATTGTGTGCCGAAAAATAGAGGTCGTCAAGACTCAGGTAAACTCCTGCTGGAGCTCCGTCGGATGTTTCGTTGAGATACTGAAGCAGCAGGGTGGTTTTGCCGGTTCCCCGGGCACCAAGGATGCCAATCAGGCGGCTTTGCCAGTGTATCTGTCCAAACAGGTACCGCCGGAAAGGTCTTGCGGCAGCCGCAAGGCGGATTTGCGCATCAGATTGTTCGTAGAGATGTTCCATGATTGTGTGGACCTGCGGTTGGGGATAAAATGAGTTGTATTTCCGGATGAACAAAATAAGACTTATTTTGTTCATCCGGAAATACAAAATTAGCCAAAAACTGTTCATCCGAATTAATAAAAGATCAATTTCCAAGCCTGAACAGGCTGCTATCGGTCAAATCCCGGATGAGGGCACGGTACGCATCACACTACCCCAAAACACAGCGCTGTACCGGTGCTGCGTGCCACCGAAAACGGAGGCGGCCTGAGGATTTTACAAAACCGATTACAGCTGGTTTAAATCGCCTGCTCAAAGCCGGCAGACTTGCCGGAATTGCAGCTGTTTGCAGGCTAAGCCTTTACAAGATTTACACCAGCGCAAACCGGTTGAACGATGCACCATGCCATACGGTTGAATGGATTGCCTTTGGGCAGATGCAATTTGTGCGCTTAAGGCGTAATTTGTTTGGTAGTTGTTCCAAAATAATTTCTATATGACAGAGCAAAATAAAGATTTAAGCTTTGAAGAGGCCCTCAGCCGTCTCGAACAGGTGGTAGTACAGCTGGAAAAACCGGATCTGCCGCTGAAGGAATCGGTTGAGTATTTTGAGCGGGGGTTGAAGCTTTCGCGTTATTGCAGCCAAATTCTGGAACAGGCCGAACTGCAGGTCGAACAAGTAAAACAAAACGACACCCAACCCTCATGAATCTACCAGAAATTAAACCCGGTCCGCTGCTGGCAGGCATTAACTCCCCTGCCGACCTGCGTAAACTCAGCCGCGAACAGCTCGACGATGTGTGCTTCGAACTCCGCGACTATATTATAGATATCGTATCCGTGCACGGCGGACATTTCGGGGCGAGCCTCGGGGTTGTGGAACTGACCGTAGCCCTGCATTATGTGCTCGATACGCCGCACGACCGCCTCGTGTGGGATGTGGGTCATCAGGCATACGGCCACAAAATCCTGACCGGCCGCCGGGATAATTTTTATACCAACCGCAAGTACAAAGGCCTTTCCGGTTTCCCGAAGCGCAGCGAAAGTGAGTACGATACCTTCGGTGTGGGCCACAGCTCCACTTCTATTTCGGCGGCCCTTGGTATGGACGTTGCCGCCAAAATGAAAGGGGAGAAGCGCACCGTAATGGCCGTAATCGGCGATGGTGCCATGACCGGCGGAATGGCGTTTGAAGCCCTGAATCATGCGGGTGATATTCCCAACGACATCACCGTTATCCTCAACGATAACAACATGTCGATCGACCCCAATGTGGGCGCTCTCAAAGAATATCTGGCCGATATTACGACCTCGAAAACCTTCAACCGTTTCCGGGATGATGTGTACGACATGCTCGGACACTTCCGCTCGGCGGGCGACAAAATGCGGAAAGTGGCCTCCAAAATGGAAGCCGCCCTCACCTCGGCGCTCACGCCCGGCGGACTCTTCCGCGCGCTCGGCTTCAAATACTACGGCCCGGTTGACGGCCACAATGTGAAGGGTCTCGTGCGCCATCTCGAAGACCTGAAGCACATTCCGGGTCCTAAACTGCTGCACGTCGTTACCGTGAAAGGCAAAGGCTTTGCGCCTGCCGAAAAAGATCAGGTGAAATGGCACGCACAGGGCAGCCCTTTCGATAAAATTACCGGCAAGTCCCTCGCTGTTAAAAGCACGAAGCCATCCCTGCCCAAATACCAGGATATTTTTACCGATGCCGTTATCGAAATGGCCAAGCAGGATGACCGCATCGTAGCTGTTACGCCTGCCATGCCGAGCGGCACCGGACTCCTCAAAATGATGAAGGAAATGCCCGACCGCTGCTACGATGTGGGCATAGCCGAGCAGCACGCCGTTACCTTTGCGGCGGGTCTTGCTACGGAAGGCAAAATTCCTTTCGCCGGCATTTATTCCACCTTCCTGCAGCGCGGCTACGATCAGGCGCTGCACGATGTGGCCCTGCAGAAACTGCCGGTCGTTTTTGCCATGGACCGCGCCGGCCTTGTTGGTGCCGACGGCCCGACCCATCACGGCCTGTACGACATCAGCTACCTGCGCTGCGTGCCCAACATGGTACTCTGTGCGCCCATGAACGAGCAGGAACTGCGCGACATGCTCTACACGGCAACCTGCTACACCGACCGCTCCTTCGGGATCCGCTATCCGCGGGGTGAGTGCACCGGAGCCGGTTTCCGACCGGGCTTTGAGCAGATGCCGCTCGGCAAAGGCGAGCAGGTGCGCAAGGGTGAGCGCGTAGCCGTGCTCTCTTACGGCACCATCGGCAACTACGTGATTGAAGCCGCCGAAAAGCTCAGCGCTATGGGCATCGAAATAAGCCACTACAACATGCGCTTTGTGAAGCCGCTTGATACCGCGCTTCTTGATGAAATTGCCGCCGCTTATGAGCACGTCATTACCATTGAAGATGCCGCGAAGCAGGGCGGTTTCGGCAGCGCCGTTGCCGAGTACCTCTGCGAACTGCCGCAGCGCCCGCGCATGACCATCATGGGCGTACCCGATCGCCTTGTAGAGCACGGCAGCCAAAAGCAGCTGCACCACGAAATCGGCCTCGACGCCGACGGCATTATTGCAACCGTTCAGAAAATTGTGGGTGAGCCGGTGCCGACCGCACGCTAAGCACTTCGGCCCGACCCGGATCACATCACCCTGAAAAACAAAAACCCGGCTTCTCTGCGTGAGAAGTCCGGGTTTTTTTGTGATTTATTTTAACGATGGATGGGCTTCTGCGCCTCATCCGCTTGCTTAGCCGGCGGATGCAGCTGCTTCGTACATTTCAGCAACGACATCCCAGTCCACGACTTCCATGAAGTTATCGACATACTCGCCGCGACGGTTTTGGTAGCGCAGGTAGTAGGCGTGCTCCCATACATCAACCATCACGAGCGGGCGGGTTACCCAAAGCGTGAGATCACTTTGACGCTCTGCCTGATGAACCACCAGGTTTCCGCTGTTCGGTTCGTAGGCCATGATGCCCCAGCCGCTGCCTTCAACGGCATTCGAAGCTGCCTTAAAATGGCGCTTAAACCCGTCAAAACTTCCGAATGAGCGGTTGATGGCATTGCGAAGCATGGTATCGCGGGGCTCACCGCTGCCGTTCGGACTCATAATTTCCCAGAACATCGCGTGCAGAAAGTGCCCGCCGCCGTGGAAGGCGCTCTCGCGGCTCCAGTGCTTCACGATGGAGAAATCGTTGGTTTCGCGTGCTTCGGCCAGTTTGCTGAGCGCGTTGTTGAGGCCGTTCACATAAGCCTGATGATGCCGGCTGTGGTGCAGCTCCATGGTTTGGGCGTCGATATGCGGCTCAAGGGCATCGTAGGCGTATTTGAGCTCGGGAAGGACATACTGCCCGTCGCGCCAGGTGTCGGCTGCAACTTTTGCAGCAAAGGAACTTGAGGGTAAACCCAGGCTTGCAGCACCCAAAACGGCTGCGCCCGCGAATGATTTCTTCAGATACTCACGTCTGTTCATGGAGATAAGTTGGTTGAGGTGAAAAAAAACTGCCGGCAGAGTCCGGCAGCGGAAAGCAGCCCGGCTTAGCTGAAGCCATGCGCTGCAAGCTTTTGATACCAAAGGGAAAATCTGTAACAAACATTCCTTTTGCAAAGAAAAGCAGACTTAACGGGGCACGTAACAGTGTTCTTGTTTGGTTAACCAATAAATGATTACATTAGCGCGGATAACTTAAAAAACCGCTTTTTTTAAATGAGTGAAACTACCCGCAAACCCCGTATCGGACTCGCCTGCGCAGGCGGCGGCATAGAAGGTGCCGTGTACGAAATCGGCGCCCTCTGTGCCCTCGAGGAGGCCATAGAAGGCATCGATTTTTCCAAAGCGCATGTTTATGTAGGTGTTAGCGCCGGTGCCATCATTACGGCAAGCCTTGCCAACGGCATCACGCCGCGGCAAATGAGCCGTGCCATTCTGTCGCATCAGCACAATGTGCACCCCATCACGCCTTCCACTTTCTACAACCCGGCCTACCGCGAATACCTGAGCCGGGTGGGGCACATTCCCTTTATGTTTGCCTCCATGATGTGGGATTATATGCGGTACCCCGGCGATATTTCGCTGGGCGGCTCGCTCTCGCGCATCACCGAGCTGCTGCCGGTGGGCGTTTTCGACAACACCCCGATCCGGGAGTACATGCAGAAAAACTTCTCCTACGACGGCCGCACCGACGACTTCCGCGAGCTCAAAACCCGCCTGCGGATTGTGGCGACAGATCTCGACACCAGCCGCAGCGTGGTGTTCGGCAGTGTGGGCTACGATGATGTGCCCATCAGCCTTGCCGTGCAGGCAAGTACGGCCCTGCCGGCTGTTTACACGCCGGTGCGCATCAAAAAGCGGGATTACATCGACGGCGTAGCGCAGCGCACGGTGCACGCAAGCGTTGCGCTCAGCGAAGGGGCCGACCTCACCATTTGCATCAACCCGATTGTGCCGTACGAAGCAACGGTTCCGCAAAACGGCAACGGGGATTTGCCCCTCGACCGGCTGCTTGCCGAGCGCGGACTCCCCGCAGTGCTGTCGCAGACTTTCCGCACCATGATTCACTCCCGCATGAACATCGGCATCAACCGCTACAAAAAAGAATACAGCGGTCAGGATCTCATTGTGGTAGAGCCCAAAACGACCGACTACCGCATGTTCTTCACCAACATCTTCAGCTTCTCTTCCCGCAAGGAAGTCTGCAACTACGCCTACCAAAGCACGCGCCTGCACCTGAAGCAGAACGCCGATTCCGTGTGTGAAATCCTGCAGCGGCACGGGCTGCGCCTGAACCGCCGCGCCCTTGAAGACGACTACAAAACCCTCTACGACCCGGTTTACCACACCGAAAGTGAGCGCACCGTATCGAACCTGCACCTCACCCTGCAAAAACTCGACGGCCTGCTGCAGCACATGTAGGCGGGCCTAGTTTGGGATTTCATCATTCCAAAGAAGCTGTCTTCAGGTTGTGTGAAAATCAGTATTTTGCCTTCAAACTATTTTTCACCAACCAAGCCATCCATGAACGGTAGTGTTACTGCGGTACGATCTGCCTTTGCAGCGCTTATTGTGCTGTTTGCTATTCATCTTGTTTCCCCCGCATCCGAATTAAATGCCCGGCAGAACGCCACGTTCGCGCCCGGCTTTCTGATAACCACAGATGCCGACACCCTGCGCGGGCAGGTGCTGCTTGCCGATGCCTACGATCATTCCTGGCGGGTGCAGTTCCGGCCGGAGGGGGAATCAACCTTCCGCATTTTCCGCCCCTACGAGGTGTACTCTTACGGCACCGACGGCGGCTTCACCTGGTACTCGGTACAGGGCGATTTCGATGAAGAAGGCCTGCAGACCGTTTTCATCCGGGAAGACATCACCGCATCGGTTACCCTGTACTCCACACAAATTACCCGCGAACGCACCGATTTCTTCATAAGACCGGGCGAAAACCGCCTCATTTACCTGCAGCGCGGGTTTTACGTGATGCAGCTCGAATCCGTTTTCGGGGAGTGCGGCACTTTTATGCGGAACCATGAGCGGGCCGCACGCGCCTTCCGCTATACCGAACAGGGCATGGCCCGGGCCTTCGGTACCTATTTTGAATGCAGCGGCGAAACCGAAACCGCGGTGTGGCGGGTAGATCGCTTCGAGCGTGCGCCGCGTCCGTTTAAGATTGGGGTTATGGCCGGCTTTAACACAAACAACAGCCGCATCACCGCATTCGAAACCAACCTCTACGCCGGGGTAGCTTACGACTACGAACCGGGCTTTTCGGTCGGGGTATTCGCTGAAGTTCCGGTACCGCTCAACGGGGTAACATTTAAGCCGGAGCTCTTTTTTACCACCCGCGGCGGAAGCACCGTAATTCCTTACCCGCTGCCCAACCCGCCGGAGCAGCTGCTCACCAACGATGAGCTCACAAACCGCTTCACCTATGTGATGCTCAACCTGCCCCTCATGCGCGAGTACGAAGTGTTTGGCCTGCGCCCGTTTGTGCAGGGCGGGGTAATGCTGGGCTGGCTCACGAGCACCGAATCACGGGTAGGGCGCATGGTGCTCACGGCTGAGGGGGAAGAAGCCTTCCGCGAAGCGGATGTCATAAGCCTGTACAAAAACCTCTCAACCGGCCTCAACCTCGGCCTGGGGCTGCGCGTGCCCGTATCGGCACAGCAGTCGCTGCTGTTCGAAGGCCGCTACACCCGCATTTTCTCCAACCTCGACGACGGGGTTGACAGCTTCCGCACAACCGCGCTTGAGCTGATGGTCGGGTTTTCGTTTTAAGCCCGGTGATGGCACGCGGATTTGGCGGATCAGGGCGGATTTGCGCGGATTATTTTTGCGGCATCGGAAAGAAAAAAGCAAGGGAAATGCCGCAGGATTGGGAGCTGTCGGGTTGGTACCAAAGACAGTGATGCGCACGGAATTCACCCTGAAAAATAACGGTCCTGATCTTTTGCTCTCTGATACAGCTAAAGCACCCGACGGCGGGGCGGGGTGTGGCCTGTCGGTTCAGGACTTGAAGCTTAATGCAGGTTTTTGAGCAGAACCGGGGCGCGGCAGAGAACCACCCTAAGCCCGGTATTTTTGATTTCCGTGGCTGAATCCGGGTGTCGTGATGTTCACACCCCGCCCCGTCACCCCCGGTGCACTTGCAGGGCTTGGTGTTGGTACAGCTTTTAAGTCTTTGAATGATACAGGGTTGGGGGCACCCCTCTCGAGAGGGGATTTGCTCGCGCCCGGGCGTAATCGATTTTCGTGAGGGATGGCTGCTGTTCTGAGCCGGTTTGATTTTCGGGGCCGGAAGCGAACAAATCAACCTTCCTCAAAACAGGCCGGTTATTTTGCCGTTGCGGTCGATATCTATGGATTCGGCGGCGGGACGGGCGGGCAGGCCGGGCATGCGCACGATGGTGCCCGTAATCGGGATGAGGAAGCCGGCGCCGGCGGCGAGTTCGATTTCGCGGATGGTTACGATAAAATCTTTCGGGCGGCCCAGCAGCTCGGGGTTATCGGAGAGCGATTTCTGCGTTTTGGCGATGCAGACCGGCAGCTTGTCGAGCCCGAGCTCCGCAATTTTGCGCAGATCTTTGCGGGCCTGCAGGGTGTAGTCGATGGCTTTGGCGCCGTAAATGGTGCGGCAGATGGCCTCGATTTTCTGTTCAACGCTCCAGGCGTTGTCGTACAGGGGCGTGAACTTCGTATCGTTCGCTTCGGTGATGCGCGCAACGGCATCGGCCAGGCTGTGTGCCCCGGCCCCGCCTTTGGCCCACACATCCGCAACGTGAATCTCCACCCCCGTGCCTTCGAAATGGGCCTGAAGCGCCTCAATCTCTTCATCGCTGTCGGTCGCAAAGCGGTTGATGGCTACCACCGCGGGCACGCCGAAGTGACCAATGTTTTCGAGATGCTTTTCCAGGTTCGGGATGCCTGCTTTGAGGCGGGCTACATCGGGCCGTTTGAGCTCGTTTAAGGGTGCCCCGCCGTGATACTTGAGCGCGCGGATGGTGGCAACGAGCACAACGGCCTGCGGCTTAAGCCCCGCCGCACGACACTTGATATCGAAGAATTTCTCGGCACCGAGATCAAAACCGAAGCCGGCCTCGGTAATCACGTAATCGGCCAGCGAAAGCCCCATGCGGGTGGCAATCACAGAATTGGTGCCCTGCGCGATATTGGCAAAGGGTCCGCCGTGTATGATGGCCGCGTTGCCCTCGATGGTCTGCACGAGGTTGGGTTTGATGGCATCTTTCATGAGGGCGGCCATGGCGCCGGTCGCTTTCAGGTCGCGGGCGTAAACGGGCCGTCCGTCGAAGGTGAAGCCGACAAAAATATTGCCGAAGCGCTCCTTCAGGTTTTCGAGATCATCGGCGAGGCACAAAATCGCCATAATTTCGGAGGCCGCCGTAATATCGAAGCCGGTCTCCCGCGGGATGCCCGAAGTCGTGCCGCCCAAACCCGTGATGATGTGCCGCAGCGAGCGGTCGTTCATATCCATCACCCGTTTCCAGTGCACGGTACGCGGATCGATATCGAGGTTATCCCGCACCTGATGCAGGTTGTTGGCAATGAGCGCTGAAAGCAGGTTGTGCGCCTTTTCGATGGCTGAAAAATCGCCGGTGAAATGCAGGTTGATGTCCTCCATGGGCAGCACCTGCGCGTAGCCGCCGCCGGTAGCGCCGCCCTTCATCCCGAAAACGGGACCAAGAGAAGGCTCCCTGAGCACGGGGATGGTGTTGCGGCCGGTCTGATTCATGGCCTCGGACAGGCCGATGGTGACCGTCGTTTTGCCCTCGCCCGCGGGCGTGGGCGAAATGGCCGAAACCAGCACAAGCCGGGCCTGTTCAATTTTCTCCTCATTAATGAGGTGGAGCGGAAGCTTGGCTTTGTGCTTGCCGTACAGCATCAGATCATCTTCCAGAATACCCCAGCGTGACGCAATTTCGCGGATGTCGCGCAGCTCAACCGATTGAGCAATGTCGATATCAGTCATAAATCAAACAAAAAATTAAAGGTCGGATACAAAGAGCTAAACTTTAATGTACAAAATCAGACCTCACCAAACCCGCAGAAAATGCGGGGGATTGCAGAAATAAAAAGCCTGAAACGGAGAAGGGGGAGGTGAAGGTCAGCTGCGGTTAAACCCATGCCCTGCTTAGAAACTGAGCGGCAAGGCGCGGGAATACCAAACGCAGACCCGGGCTAGCAGGGGAATGTTGCACAGCGGGCGGGCAACCGGCAACCCGCCTGACCGGCTATCCCGAATGATGCTTCATGCAGCCGAACCGGAGTAGAAGCTTCCCTAAAAAACTTTGAGACTTAGCGACTCTGCGTGAAATATCAAAAGCAGCCGGGGGGCTCACTCGGTATCCGGCAGCTCCTGCGGACCCGGGTTTTGAGAGAACATAAACTCGGCTACCGGTTTGCCGCCGATGAGGTGTTCCTGAATGATGCGCTCAAGCACCTCCGGGGTGCAGGAGTGATACCAAACCCCCTCCGGATACACAACGGCTACGGGACCGCGACGGCACACGCGCAGGCAGCCGGCCTTGCTGCGGTACACCCCGCCGCTGCCGCTCAGCCCGAGCGCATCGAGCCGGGATTTGAGGTACTGCCAGGAAGCCATGCCAAACTCCGCCCGGCAGCATTTGGGCTCGGCCGGATCGGCACAAATAAAAATGTGCCGCTGTATGGCATGGAGATGAAGCTCCTTGGCCCTGGCAAACATGCGGGCCTTAACAAAATCGGGGGTGCTATCGGTGTCCATAGATTCGGATCAGTTGTGTGGGAAGGTCTTTTGGATTGACAGAGGAAGGATGAAGGTGCCCAAAAAAGTGCGGCTGCCCCGAAAGATACAAGCCGCACACAACACCTGCCAACGCTGCACAGAAAAACCGGAGGGATGGCGACTGACCTTCTGCTGGAAGTACAGCAGGAAACCCGTTTCGCGGATTACCGCCTGCTGACAGAAACGGCCTTATTGGGACCGGACGTGCTTATAAATCTTACGCGTGATGTCATAATTAAAGAGCTATGGTATTCAAAAAAGCAATATTGATACAACATTTACAAGACGAATGCCACATTCTTAATTTGAAATAGAGCGGGGTTTCAATACATTATTTTTTTACCAAAGCACCCCAAAACGCCGGTTTTGTGACTGACGGCAGCGAAGCTGTGAGAGGAAGTGTGAATGGGATGTAGAA
>NZ_JAIUMX010000054.1:0-23769 GCF_022565315.1 Cyclonatronum sp.
ACCTGGCTTACCCTCGAAGATGATAGTCGCCCGGATTTTATTACCCTGTACTTCAGTCGTGTTGACAGCCGCGGGCACTCACACGGTCCCTATCATGAAGTAACCATGGAAGCCCTCACGTATGTGGACGGCATCCTCCGGCAGCTCATTAACGGCCTGAACGCGCACGGTCTCGGGCAGAAAGTCAACATCCTCATCACTTCCGATCACGGCATGATCGACCTCTCAGAGGACCGCCTCGTGTTTCTTGATGACATCATTGATCTCGATCATGTTAATGTCATCAACTGGTCGCCGGTAGTGATGCTGCAGCCTACGGAAGGCAATACCGAACTCGTTTACAATCAACTGAAAGCCGCTGAAGACAACTTTCGGGTATATATGAAACAAGACCTGCCGGAGCGCTGGCGCTTTGGCGGCCATCACCGCGTACCGGATGTTGTAGCAGTTGCTGATTTAGGCTGGACAATCACAAGCCGGTCGTTTTTCGAGCGCCGTGGCATTTTGGCAGGTACGCATGGTTTTGATAATGCCTACCCGGATATGCACTCATTTTTCCTGGCTGCCGGCCCCGATTTCCATCAGGGCAAAGTGATTGAGCCCTTTTCTGTTGTGCATATTTATGAACTGATGGCCTATCTGTTAAATATTGAGCCTGCACCCAATGACGGTGACCCGGCTGTATTGAAGCCGATTGTAAACAGGCGGTAAATAGGTATCCGGTAATTCGTGAATGGATTTCAATTTGAATTGGTTCTAATTTCACATCACGATACATTTGTGCCTGATTAGATTGTATCAGAAAGATTTAACGTCTGCTAACCGCTCAACAAATACCAGCTAAATATGGCCTACGTAGTAACAGAACCCTGTATCAATTGTAAATATACCAACTGCGCATCGGTTTGCCCCGTTGATGCCTTCCGTGAGGGCCCCAACTTTTTGGTAATCAGCCCGGATGATTGCATCGATTGTGATGCCTGCGTTTCTGAGTGCCCCGTTGAAGCAATATTTCCTGATGATGAAGTGCCCGAAAAGTGGGAACACTACATCGAGTGGAATGAAAAACTCGCTGAAAAATGGGACGATAAAGTGATCAACGAAACTGTTGACCCCATGCCCGAGGCAGATGAATGGGCTGATAAAGAAAAATCAGTTGATGATATTGTGCAGGACTGGTAATACAGTCTGATCTGTTTGATGAGCCGCTGGGGTTTCCTCAGCGGCTTTTTTATTTTGATGTACCCTTAACCTTGCTGTAAGTTTATCTGAATACAAGTGTATGCTATCCCGACTCACAAAAACCAAACTACTGCTCAGGCCCGCAGTGATGGGCGTACTGAACGTAACCCCCGATTCTTTCTCTGACGGAGGGCGCTTCGAATCCATAACCTCCGCCCTGAAGCGGATAGAAGAAATGGCCGCACAGGGGGCCGAAATAATCGATATCGGAGGTGAATCTACCCGGCCCGGCAGTGAGCCCGTACACGCAGAGGAGGAAATCCGGCGGGTGCAGCCCGTGTTTGAGCAGGCTGTGAAAGCCTTCCCCGAGCTGCTCTTCTCGGCTGATACCATGAAAGCCGAAGTTGCCAAAGCCGCCCTCGATGCCGGTGCGCACATCATAAATGACGTAAGCGGGCTTCAGCGCGACCCGAAGAAAGCCAAGTTAGCCGCTGAATACGGCGCGGCTCTCGTAATCATGCACGCGCAGGGCATTCCCAAAACCATGCAGCGCAACCCGCAATATGACGACGTGCTCGCAGAAGTGCAGCAGTTTCTTGCCGTGCAGGCTGAGCTTGCGCATAAGGCCGGGGTGAAACACATCATTATCGACCCCGGCATCGGCTTCGGGAAACGCCTCGAACACAACCTGAGGCTTTTCGGGGGCCTTCATCGCCTTGCCGAGGCTGCTTATCCCGTACTTGTAGGAGCCTCCCGTAAATCCATGATCGGAGAGCTGTTGCAGCAGCGACCGGTTGAAGGCCGCCTCGCCGGCACCATCGCCCTGCACTACCATGCGCTTATGGCCGGTACCGGCATCATTCGTGTACATGATGTGCAGGAAGCCTCCGATTCAATTCGTATATTTACAGCAGTTCGCGACTATTCCACACGGTAACTACAGCACGGAGCCCGCTTGACTTTTTTTGGTTTTCTGGATTTTGGCATCAAAGAGCTGGTTGAAACCATGCTTATTGCCGGTGCTTTGTACTATCTGTACACCCTCATCCGCGGTACTTTTGCGATCTCTGTATTTTTCGGACTTATCGTCATTTTTTCGGTAAATGCCATTGTGAGTGTGCTTGGCCTCACTACTATCAATTTCATCCTGCTGCGCATTACCGATGTTGGTATTCTTGCACTCGTAATTCTCTTCCAGCCTGAAATCCGCAAGCTGCTCTACCGCATCGGTCATAACACAAGCTTCGACCGCTTCTTCAAAACCAACGAATCCAATCAGGTGATTGAAGAAGTGATCACCGCTGTTAAAAACATGGCGCGAGTAAAAACCGGCGCCCTCATCGTATTTGCGCGCGCTTCCGCCCTGCAGGATCTCGTTGATGCGGGTCAGCGCCTCGATGCCATCGTATCGGCGCAGCTGCTCGAAACCATCTTCCAGAAAGACACCCCCCTGCACGACGGCGCCGTCGTAATCCGCGATGACCGCATTGTGGCGGCCAGCTGCTACCTGCCCATCAGCCAGAACCCTAACATCAGCTCCGTGTTTGGCACCCGACACCGGGCGGCTGTGGGCATCAGTGAAACCAACAACGTTTTTGTGGTGATTGTGTCTGAAGAAACCGGCCGGATTTCCGTTTCCAAAAACGGCTCCCTCACCAGCGGACTCACCATTCAGAAGCTCCGCAAAGAAATGGAAGAGCAAATCGGCAAAGAGCCCGGGCAAAACGAAGTATCTTTCACAGAGCCTAAAAAAGAGTAGGCGCCTGAAGGCTGCACCTTTTTTGCAATTACCCGCAGTTTGAACAAGCTGACTTTCCCCCATTCTGAAAATCCCCAAAGTTTTCACCACCCGCGGCTTTCAATCTCCCGACCCTAAAGGAGATAGATATTTTTAGCAAAGACGGCACCCGCACCCAAACTCCCGACCCCAGAAGGGTCGCATGTTTATAGCAAAAAGCCGCAGCCCCCAATATCCGACCCCAGCGGGGTCGCACCTGCGGTGGTTTTAATAGAGAAAAACCTATTTCAAAACCTTCCGGACCCGCCCAAAAAACATGCCTTCACCCTGCCCTGAGGGGCACTTCACGAAAAAAGACCCGGCGCCTGAAGGCTGCCGCTTCCCGGTTTGATTAAATCCGCGTGATTTACCGTGGCCTTATTCACATCATCGGGCACTTCCCAAAGGCTCATTTCTTCGGCGGGGTAGGGCTGCAGCAGGGCGCGCAGGGCTTCGGTATCGCGCTGAGCCGGGTCGAGCCATGGGTTGTACTGTTCGGGCCGGAGGATCACCGGCATGCGCTCGTGCAGCGGTGCCAGCAGCGGGTTGGCCTGCGTGGTGATGATGGTGTAGCTGAAAACCGCCTCGTTGTGCGGACCAAGCCAGCGCTCAAACAAACCCGCAAACGCGAACAGCGGCTCGTTTTGCAGGCTGATGAAGTGCGGAATTTTCGCCGACCCCGTTTGCTGCCATTCAAAAAATCCGTTGGCCGGCACAAGGCAGCGCTTGCGTTCAAAAGCCGGCCGGAAGCTCGGCTTCTCGTGAATCGTCTCAGAGCGGGCATTCATCATTTTGTAGCCGATATTGGGCGTATCGGCAAAGGGCGGAATCAGGCCCCATTTCATCAGCGTGATGCCGCGGGTCTGCGCCCGGCCCGTAAGCACCACAGGGTTGAGGGTGCCCGGAGCTACATTGTAGCTCGCGCCTGCTTCCCCGTCAATTTTGAATTCGGATTCAAAATGATGCTCAAGCTCTGTTTTGGTCGAAAAGCGCACGTAGCGGCCGCACATGGGATTCTTTTTTTAGGGTGATGAGGAAGCTCCCCGGTGAAAATAGCACCTCAGCCCGGCTCAGGCAAACCGGCGGGGGGCGTAGCGTGAAAAACGCAGGCGGGCCGGTTTCGATTCCCTCAACAAGCGGCAGATTAATTCGTACCTTTGGGCTTGCTCTCCCAATCAGTTACCCTGCAAATATGGAATCAGTTCTCAGGCTTTCCGGCCTGACCAAAGTTTACGGCAGTATTCGCGCCCTCGACGGCGTTTCGGTTGAGGTACCCGAGGGCGCCGTTTTCGGCCTGCTTGGCCCCAACGGAAGCGGCAAAACGACGCTGCTCTCCGTCATCACCGGTCTTGTGCACCGCACCGCCGGCACCTACGCCTGGAAAGGTGCCGCTGAAAACCAGCCTTCCGCGCAGGTCGCGGCGATTATTGAAAAAGCCAACTTCCTGCCCAAGCTGCGCGCCGAAGAACAGCTCGGTCACATGGCCCGGCTTCGCGGCATGGATGCGCAAAAGCGCGTTGCATTGATCCCGCAGATACTCGAAAAAGTGGGCCTCAGCGGGGCGGCCGACCGTCCGCTGCGGGCATTTTCCCTCGGCATGAAGCAGCGCTTCGGCATAGCCGCGCTGCTGCTCTCCGACCCGCGCGTGCTCATTCTCGATGAGCCGACTAACGGCCTCGATCCGCAGGGCATCATCGATATCCGGCAGCTGATAGTGCAGCTTGCC
Source organism: Cyclonatronum sp. (assembly GCF_022565315.1). Lineage (NCBI taxonomy): Bacteria > Pseudomonadati > Balneolota > Balneolia > Balneolales > Cyclonatronaceae > Cyclonatronum > Cyclonatronum sp. Next base: position 4,686 of record NZ_JAIUMX010000054.1, read on the forward strand.
GCCGAGGGCCGGACCATCATTCTCGCGAGCCACCTGCTGGATGAGGTCGAAAAAGTGTGCACGCACGCCGCCATCCTGAAGCAGGGGCGTCTGCTCGAAGTCCGCGATCTTCGCGCCGGAAGCGCGGCCGAAACCGAAGCCGGTCTGCTGCTCGAAATCGGCGTTCCCCCCGAAAACCTGCCTGAACTGCTGCGGCTGCTTCAGCAGCATGAGGCCGTTCTGAGCACGCAGCCGGCGGAAGCCGAAGGCCGCCTTCAGCTACGCCTCAAACCCGGCACCGATGCCGCCGCCCTCAACCGCTACCTCAGCGGCAACGGCCTGTACCTGAGCCACCTGCAGCAGGTACACACCCGCCTCGAAACCTCTTTCCTCAAAGCCCTGGAGGACCGCCCGTGAAAGCCCTGCTTACCGTGCACTTTCTCAAGCTCCGGTTTTATCCGCTCTTCTGGCTCGTGCTTGCCCTTTATGCGGCTTTTGTGCCCCTAATATTCCGCATCTTTTTCTCCGCGGAGCTAACCGTGAACGAGCAACAGCTTGACCTCGGCAGCTTTTTCGCCCTCGACGGCAGCGGACTCTGGCACTACCTGATGTTCGCCGGCAGCTACGGCGTTCATCTGTTTGTGCTGCTCATGGTGAGCTTCACCAACCGCGATTACTGCTTCGGGTTGCGCCGGCAGTATTTGCTGGAAGGGCAGAACCGCGCCGGGCTGGTACTTAGCGACATCGCGCTTGCAGCTCTGTTCAGCCTTTCGGCCGTGCTGCTGCTCTCGGGTGCGACCTTTGGCCTGGCCTGGAACCGCGGCATCCTGATTTCAGCGGCAGATATGAGCGCGGTTTTTCCGTTTCTGCTCACCTACATCCTGTACTTTTTTGTTTTTGTGATGATGGCATTGCTCGTGAACAGCTTCCTCAAAAATACCGCCGGCTCTTTTTTGGTTGTGCTGTTCTGGAGCCTGTTTATCGAGGCTGTGGTGCGATGGATTGATCCGAGTGGCCTCAGCGATTTCCTGCCGGTGAACAGCCTCAACGGCCTGATTCCGAGTCCGCTGCGGGTGATTGCCGGTGGTGCGGAGTCCGTGAGTCTTGATGCTGCCAAAGTGATGCTCTCCCTGATGTGGGGTGCGGTTTTCGCTGCCGCCTATTGGTGGCGCACAAGCCGCGAGGATTTTTAAGAATGAATGCTGTGCTTTCCCGAACATTTCCCGACCGTGCAGAATCCGTTTTATTTTTAAATGAAGAGGAAGCCTGAATGGCTGAAATAGTGCGGCAGCAAATTGGCTGCATCACCCTGGTAGTCGAAAACTACGACGATGCCATTGCCTTTTACACCAAAAAGCTTGGGTTCACTTTGGTCGAAGATACCGATCTCGGTGCCGGGAAACGCTGGGTGCTGGTAGCACCCCCAAATTCCGGCGGAACGAAGCTGCTTCTTGCGCAGGCCGGAAACAGCGAGCAGGCTCAGTTTGTGGGCAACCAAACCGGCGGCCGTGTTTTTCTGTTTCTGGAAACCAACAACTTCCGGCGCGATTACGAACGGATGAAAGCGAATGGCGTGGTTTTCAGCGAAGAGCCGCGGGTTGAAGCCTACGGAACAGTGGTCGTTTTTCAGGACCTCTATGGAAACAAGTGGGATTTGCTCGAACTGAATCAGGCGATGAAATAGGATACGCAACGCACGATCCGGATTAAGCTGTCAGCTTTTGGTGCTATTATTTTTCATGAAGTTTAGAGCTTAATGGCTTAACAGTTTAATTCTGCTCGTTTTGTGCGAGTAGTTCATCACACCGACGTGCAGGGCGCACGCCTAAAAAAAGGCCCGCAACGTCTTCATACTTGTTAATTTGCCAGCATCTGTGGCGGTCTTTGTTTGGCTTTTCTGGTGAACTGCCGCGAGCGTATCCCTGATATTTCCCGAGGTAGGGGAGGGAGGGAAGGCTACAGCGTGCATCCCCCGAAAAACAGACTGCAGGCTGCAGAGGAAGCCAAAGAAGCCAATTAAAAGTTTACCCGAATATTCCTTATCAGCATGAAATGGTGTATTTTAGCGGGTTTACAACTGTAAATTATAACCGTTAAACCGACATTTCAACCTAATTCTGATGCACAGACAATTTGTTAAGTGGTGGAGTCCGAGCCTGGGCCGTGATATGGAAATGCTGATTTTCGGACATGCCGGCACTCCGGTTTTGGTGTTCCCTTCAAGCAACGGTCGATACTATGAGTGGGAAGATTTTAAGATGATCGAAGCCGTTCGCGATAAGGTGGAGAGCGGGCAAAATCAGTTTTACTGTCTTGATTCGGTGGATGCCGAAAGCTTTTATAACCGCGGGGTACACCCGCATGTGCGGTTTGCCCGATATGAGCAGTATGAGCGCTATGTGCTGGATGAGGTAGTACCGCTGATCCATAATAATAATCCCAACCGCTACATTATCGTGAGCGGTGCAAGTTTCGGAGCATATCATGCGGCGAATTTCGGACTGAAGCACCCATGGACGTTCCGCAAGATTATTGCAATGAGCGGCAAGTACGATATCCGTGCTTTTGCTGACGGGCACAACGGTGATAATGTGTATTTCAATAATCCGGTTGACTTTATGCCGAATATGCATAATCACGACCATCTGGAGCAGATACGCCGCAATGATCTCCGGTTTGTGGTGGGCGATCACGATATTTGCCTTGATGCAACTAAACACTTTTGTCATATTCTTTATCAGAAAGGAATCTGGTACGAGCTTGATGTGTGGAGCCCCGGCATCATTCATGACTGGCCGGCCTGGCGTGGCATGATTGCAAAACATTTACTCTAAGCCCTGTATAAGCGGCTTTTCTGTTGGGGCTGGTTAGCCGGCAGACCTCATTTAATTTTAATCATCTTCAAACCAAAATACTGACTATGAAAAAAATTGGCGTTTTACGGGGGATGGAGACCACCTTCCCCGATGCACTGGTACATAATATTAATAAGGAATTCGGATCGCAGGTAAAGGCGGAGTTTGTTCAGCTGGAAGCCGTAAATATGGATGCCGATCCCGGCTATGACGTTATCATCGACCGGATCTCGCATGAAGTGCCGTTTTACCGCTCTTATCTGAAATGGGCCTCGCTGAAGGGCACCTACATCATCAACAACCCGTTCTGGTGGAGCGCCGATGATAAATTTATCGATAACATCATCGCGCAGCAGGCCGGCGTTGCTGTGCCCAAAACGGTGATACTGCCACACAATCAGCATCCGCCGAATACAGAATCGACTTCATTCCGCAACCTGAAGTTTCCGATTGAGTGGGACCCTATTTTTGAGTACATCGGCTTCCCGTCGTTCCTCAAGCCTTTCGACGGCGGCGGCTGGCGCGGGGTTACCAAGTGTAACAACGCCCATGATTTTTTCAAGGCCTACAATGAGTCAGGCACGGACTGTATGATGCTGCAGGAAGGCATCGAGTTTGAAGATTATTTCCGCTGCTATGGCATCGGCCGCAAGTACACGCAGATTATGCGCTACAACCCTGATGCTGAGCCGCACCGCCGCTACTACGATATTTCGCACGAGCCCGTGCCCGATGCACTTATGAAGAAAATGGAGCGCGACGTGCTCGCCCTCTGCAAAGCGCTCGGCTACGACATGAACACCGTGGAGTTCGCCGTACGCGACGGCATCCCCTATGCCATCGACTTCATGAATCCGGCCCCTGATGCCGATTACTACTCCGTTGGCGTCGAAAACTTCAACTGGATTGTGAAGCACATGACCGAGTTCGCCGTCGAGAAAGCCCTCGAGAAGCGCAAGACCCCACAGTTTACTGCGAACGGAGTTCTGGAGCCCGATGCTAAGTCCAAGTAAACCGGCTGTAGATTACTACAACCACTTAATTACTTCCGACCTGAGTGCCGCAACCGAGCAGCATGAAATGCTGATTGAGATGCAACACAAGCAAAATGTGCTGTTTGGCGGCCGGCCGCTTACGCATTCGCTGCGGCCTATGGTGATGGGGGAGAAGACCTTTCAGTACATCCACGATACGGTGTATGTGATCAGGCAGGCGATTCTCAAAATTGCCGCAACTTTTTTCAACAACCGGAAAACGCTGGATCATCTGGGGCTCACTCCTTATGAGATTGAGCTTTGCGCCATCCCGACCAACGTAATCCGCATGTCGGCCACGGCCCGGCTGGATTCCTTCCTCACGGATAACTCCTTCAAGTTTGTGGAGCTGAACGCGGAAGTACCTGCGGGCATCGCCTATATGCAGGAGATGGCCAATATCTACCGCAAGCTTCCGGTTTTCCAGAAGTTTACCGAGCGCTATCCGGTTCGTTTTGTATCGCCGCTGGAGCACACCATGCAGGGGCTGATCCGAATCTACCATGAGGAATTCGGCGGCTTTGAAGAGAAGCCGAGCTTTGCGATTGTGGATCACCTCGATGTGCCGACCTACCCGGAGTTTGTGCTCATTAAAGAGTACCTTGAGCGACAGGGGCACGTAGCCGAGATTTGCGATCCGCGCGAGCTTGAGTGTCGTGACGGCTGGATTTACGCCAACGGCAAGAAGATCGACATCCTCTATCGCCGCCTGCTGATGAACGAGTTCTTCGAGATTCAGTACGACTGCGCGGCTTATCTGGAAGGCTACAAGGCACAGAAAACCTGTTACCTGAATTCCTTCCGCTCGAAGCTGGTGCACAAGAAGATGATCTTCGCCCTGCTCACCGATCCCGATTACAACCACGTGCTGGATCAGGCCGAGCTGAAGGCCATCCGCGACCACATCCCCTGGACCCGCAAGCTGAAGCCTTCGAGGGTGAGGTACCGCGGGGCGAATGTGGATCTGCTGGAGCTCATTCGCCGCAACCGGGATACTTTCATCATGAAACCCAACGACGACTACGGCGGGCACGGCGTAGTGCTCGGGTTTCAGGAATCGCAGGATACCTGGGAAACGGCCATCAATCAGGCGCTTCAGCTTGATTATGTGGTTCAGGAAGTGATCGAAATCGGCCGGCAGCCCTTCCTGCTGCCCGTTGAAGGCACCTGGCAATCCGTAAACACCGTAATTGACTTCGACCCTTACCTCAACGGCCCGATGATGGGCGGATGCCTTACCCGCACCTCGCCCTCCAACCTGGCCAACGTAACTGCGGGCGGGGGCAGCATTCCGCTGTTTATTGCCCGCTATTTGTAGTACCTTATAAAAAGGCCGGTTACAGCACAGCGCTGTAACCGGCTTTACTTTTCTTTGCTTAGCTTAGCTTTGTTATTTTCTTTCGCATTATTTGTTTTTTATGATTTCAACAACACCGCTGCGCGCAGCTATCATTGATTTATACAATGGAGTGCCCAATCAGGGAATGCGCTGTATCAAAAATCTGATCAGTGATTCATCCGGCGCTTTTTATGGTGCGCCCATTGAATACACCGTTTTTGATGCCCGTTCCAAGGGTGAAATCCCCGATCTTTCTTTCGATATTTATATTTCAACCGGCGGGCCCGGCAGCCCCTTCGACAGCGAAGGCAAAACCTGGGAAATCAACTATTTCAACTTCCTGGATGATCTGTGGAACTACAACTCGGCAAAGCTCACGCCGCCGAAATACGCCATGTTTATCTGCCACTCCTATCAGATGGTAGCACGCCATTTCAGCTTTGCGGAAGTGACCCCGCGTAAGAAGCAGTCATTCGGGGTTTACCCCGTGCATCAGACCGATCAGGGCCTGGTTGACCCCATGTTCAAAGACCTGCCCAACCCGTTTCACGCGGCTGATTTCCGCGATTGGCAGGTTCTTCAGCCCCGCAAAGACCTGATGGATGAGATGGGTGCACAGATTCTGTGCCTCGAAAAAGAGCGGCCACATGTGGACCTCGAACGCGCCGTGATGGGCATCCGCCTGCTCAAGGAAATGATTGCCCTGCAGTTCCATCCCGAAGCCGATCCTGAAGGCATGCTCTATCACTTTTCCTCTAAAGAGCAGCGGGAAAAAATTGTGGATGAGTTCGGTGAAACCAAGTACAAGTCCATCATTCAGGGGCTGAAAGACCCCGGCTATATCGAGCGCACGCACAAACACATCATTCCCGGCTTCCTCAAACGGGCGGTTGAAAACAACCGGCCCGAACTGGTGGAGACCTTTGCGGGTGTCCGCTAATCTGAATACCCGTTTTTCATGATTACCCCGCTTCACCGAAACATTCTGGCACGCCATAAAAGCTCTCTGAACGGAGCCCTGCGGGTGCTGCCGTTTCGGTCGCGGGCGCTCGGGGTTTCGCGCAATGTGTTTGTTTACGAACCACCCAATATGCGCAACCTCTCCGATATGCATCTGCTATACCTGTTTCGCGGCCATGAGCGCGAATTTGTGTATATAGATGAAGACGACAGCCGCAGCACAACCACCATCGAAGACCTTGATGCACTCATAAGCTCCGGCCAAATCCCCCCGGTGATGGCGGTAATTCCGGGGCTCACCTCCATCGACGGCAAAAGGCACAGTATGGGTATCAACAGCCTGCTGCCGTCAGCCGATACCCGCGACGGTCTCGGCTCCGGACAGTTTTGGGATTTCCTGACCCTCGATCTCATTCCTTATGTTGAGGCCCGGTATCAGAGTAAGCTGAGCGGCGGCTTCCGGCTTGCTGCTGGCTTCTCGCTCGGCGGCTATACCACCGCGCTTATTGCGACCGCCTTCCCCGGCTACCTCGATCATGCCGGGATTTACGACGGCCTGTTTATGTTCGATGCACAAACCGACATCCGCACCAATGCGCCGGATGAAATCTGGCTGAAGTCAGCCGTACCCGATGCCGCCCTCGGCCCCGCCGAAACCCGCTCGCCCGAAGCCCTCGCTCCCTGGAACCCCGCCGAACTCGTACGCTACGCCGACCCCGTAACCATGGAAGAAATTCAGGAAACCATGTTCTGGATCCGCAGCGCCGCCGGCGACGGCCTTGAGGGCAACCATGACCGCTGCAAATACTTCACCGCCCTGCTGCGCGAGCACGGCATCACCGCGGGCTTCAACCGCATCCCCCTGCACCCCGACGCCCGCCACACCTGGCACTGGAACGATCGCTTCATAAAGCTCTTCCTGCTGAACGTGTTTACGGGTTAATGGCACGCGGATTTGGCACGCGGATTTGGCGGATTTTCAAGCGCTGATACACGCGGATTTTTTTATGATTTGGTTTGCCGCTTGTTTTTGTTCATGAAAACTTTCCTTCTGAAATCAGGCCGTACACCAAAATTCAGCAGCAAACCAACTTCCATCCGAGTGCCTCTAAGATAATTTAACAGCTGAGCTTCATTTGCACTTACAATTGCTTCAGCAGCCTTAAGCTCAATAATTACAAGGTCATTAACAATAAGGTCAGCGAAATATTCGCCGACCTCAATTTTTTTGTAATAAACGCTGATTTTCTTCTGTGCTTCAACCTCAAAGCCTCTGCTTTTCAATTCGCAGTACATGGCGTTCTGGTAAACCTTTTCTAAGAATCCAAAACCCAACTGATTATATACATCAAAAAAGGTTTTTAAGATTTTATCTGTGAGATCTTTGTGCAGCAGAGACATTTGCAGTTACGCATCATTTTACTGTTGTATGGGAGTACAAATATAAAAAATCCGCGCAAATCAGCGTTTGAAAATCCGCCCGATCCGCGTGCCATAAGCGAGCTACTTCACCAGTACCATGCTGCGGCTGATTACCATGCCGCCGGCCTGAAGGCGGTAGAGGTACACGCCGCTGCTCAGGGCGCTTGCGTCGAAGCGGAGCTGATGTGTGCCCGCTGCCGTTGGGCCGTCGAGCAGGGTAGCGACCCGCTGACCCGCAAGGTTGAATACCTCAAGCCGCGCCTCGCCTGCCTCGGGCAGGGTGAAGCCGATGGTCGTTGCCGGGTTGAAGGGGTTGGGGTAGTTCTGATGCAGCTGCACCCGACCGGCAAGCTCAGTGCCGGTTTCGCCCGGAAGGCTCGTCGGCGGAACAACGGTGAGCAGTACCGGAATGCTGAGGCTGCCGTTTTCGCGGTCGTTGGTGATGAGGCGGATTTCCTTCTCATACTGCCCCGGCTCGAGTCCGGCCGTGCGCAGGTTCAGGTTCAGCTGATCGCTTGTACCGGCTTCGGCACTGCCTGCGTAGGGCAACATCGCGGCTATCCACTCGCTTGCCGCGTCAAATGCGCGCACCTCAATGCGGTCGATATCAATATCGGTCTGAAAGCCGGTATAACTTCCCCAGAAAAAGAACATCCGGTTGGGCACTTCTTCAATCATGTCGCTTTTGTAGCGGAAAACCTCTGCGCCGTCGTATCGGAGGAGGAGCTCCTGCTCCGCGGCCAGGAAAATGACCTCAATCCGCTCGTAGCTGCCGCGCAGGTAGTTGAAGTTGTAGGAGCGCACTGATTGTACGACCCCGCCGCTGCGGGTATCACGGTAATAGGCCACAATTTCGAACGGACGAAACTCGAGCTCGATCTGTCCGCTGCTGAGCGGAAACACCACCCGGTAGCGGGTATTTTTGCGCAGGAAATGATCAAAACTGAATTCAACAGCATTCACGCCAGCGGCATCGAAAAACGCCGGACTCCCGAGCAGGTAGGGGGTCTGTAAGCCTTCAAACCCGGGCAGGCGCAGGTGCTGCTGACCGGCCGAGGGGTTGGCCTCCGAAATCTGAAAGCTGCCGGCCCCGGTGCCGTCGTTAAGCAGGGCCCAGCCGTTGAAGCTGTCGTAGCTGCCGGTGCCGAAGCCTTCCTCTGCTCCGAACTGCGTTTCGGCCAGCAGGGGCGCGCTGCCATACTGCGATTCATCGGAGCCGATCACTGCCTGCCAGGTCAGCCAGCTTTCGCCGGTGTTGGGGATGCTCAGGCTCAGGCTCGTCTGCTCACCCGGCAGCAGCTCTGCACTCAGGGCCGCAGGCATGCCGCCCAGTGCGGGGCCGCCAAACTGTGCCGGCCGGTAATTACCCACGATATGCTTGGCCAGCCGCAGCGAGCGGGCGTTATCGGCCGGGGCGAAGGGCCCTTCAAGGGCACCACTCGGCGCGCCGCCCCACATGATATCGGGATTGGCAAAAACCGGAGCTTCGAGGGAATTTTCAGTGTAGGCCATCACCGAGGCATAACTTTCATCGAAATTGCCGTCCCAGCGCCAGCCGGTCGAAAAAACGTACAGCGCGCCATTAGGCGGGGCCGGCTGAATGCCCTGATTCCGGCTGTGCGCGCTGCCCATGTTGTGCGCAATTTCGTGGATAAGGGTGAAGGTGCGTGTCGTCTGCTGAATCCGGTTCAGGGAGAAGCCCAGCTCGGGGCGCCCGTTAGGGTTGGTGAGCAGCCAGGCAATGCCGCCGGTATCGCTCACTTCGGCCAGCATGGCAACGAGATCGGCCCCGGTTTCATCGCGCCAGTCGTGAACTTCATCAAGGAAGCCCTCAAACTCCGGCCCAAAAACAGAAAAGTCGGGCGAGGTCGTGATACGGCGCAGATGAGTACTGCTTGATTCCGTTGTTTCATCATAGTCGATTTCGCGCAGCCCGACCAGCCGAACTTCCATGTTGATATCGCTGAGGTCGAGCGAAAGCTGACTCAGCCCCATTTTCAGGGCGACCGAGAGTTCGATGCCGCCTTCGTTTTCGAGGGCCCAGGCTGCTGCATTCGGGGTGTACACCAGCAGCAGGTCAAGGTCGCCGGGGGTGTCTTCCATGAGGTCAGCCGGCAGCTGCGGCATCATCGGGGCTGCCGCGCGGTAGTTGCCGAGCAGGGGGTGCTGCATCCAGGCCTCGCTGTAGGTCGTTTCGGCTTCGCCGGTGCTGCAGGCCGGGAAGGCCGCAAGCGTGTAGGAAATCTCGCTGAGCCGGTGCAGACTGCCCGAAGCATCGGGGCGAATGGTATAGAAACGGTTGCTTTCGTAATCCAGAATGGTCGCCGCATAACGACCTTCAAACAAGGCTCCAACCACGTATATCCGTTGCCCTTCGGGGTCAACCGAAACAAAGCTTTTGCTGCCCTGCTGATGCTCCGTTACCCGCGATATTTCGGTAAGCAGCGATTTGCCGCCAAATAAAGCCGTTTCGATGAGGGAGGCTTCCCGCAGGTTATCAGCAGTGAACACCTCCGCGTTTAATTCGACCGCCCTGATCTGTACTTCGTAAGGTTTCTGGAGTGCGGAAAGCCGCAACGCTATTTCGTCAGATACTTGCTCTGCAACGGAATGAAGCTGCACTTGTGCAAACGCAGCGGGTACAATAAACAGGAAAAAGAGGGTACACGCAAAACACAGCTTTGCGCGTAGTCGTGATGATACGCTAATCATGGTCAGTTAGTAATGAGGTAAAAAGTCAGATGAACAGACAGGGCAGGGGCAGTCCTTATTGCAAAATAAAAGATTGGCGCGGGAAAGAAACATCCTTTTTCGGGATACTTACATCTTCCGGACCTGCCCGTGAATCACAGCCGGAAGCGATCCTGTTCTAAGCCTTCAGCCGGGCAAACGGCTTGAGCCGCATGTCGCTAAACGCGCCCCGCTGCGCCAGCATGTGGCCCGTTACGGCAATCATCGCGGCATTATCGGTGCAATACGCCATTTTGGGGATCAGCATTTTGGCACGGCGCCGCTCGGCCAGCTTTGCGGCTTTGGCGCGCAGCATGGAGTTCGCACTCACGCCTCCGGCCAGCATAAGGGTGCGGCAGCCGGTTTCATCCATGGCGGCCTCCAGCTTTTTCACCAGTACCTCGGTGATGGCATGTGATACGCTCGCGCACACATCATCGAGATGCGAGGCCAGAAAAGCAGCCTGCGCGGCTTCATCCCCCTTGTTTTGCAGGTAGTAGAGCACCGAAGTCTTCAGGCCCGAAAAGCTGAAATCGAATCCCTCCCCCAAAAGTCCCTGCGGAAATGCGTGAAACCGGGGGTTCCCGTTTTGCGCGCGCTTGTCCATCACCGGACCCGCAGGGTAGGGCAGGCCCAATATCTTGCCGATTTTATCGAAAGCTTCCCCCGAGGCGTCGTCGCGGGTTTTGCCGAGCAGCCGGTGTTCGAAGGGCTCAGGCACGTAGGTCAGCTGTGTGTGTCCGCCCGAAACGGTAAGGCACAAAAACGGATACACAGGCTCATGATCGATGAAGTTGGCGTACATGTGTGCATCCATGTGGTTCACCCCGACCAGCCGGTTACCGTTGGCCAGCACGAAACCCTTTGCAAAACAAAGGCCTACGAGCAGCGCGCCCATCAGGCCCGGCCCCTGCGTTACGGCAACCACATCCACCTCATCGGGCTTCAGGCCGGCTTCATCGAGCGCCTGCGCTACCGTACCCCAGATCGTCTGCTGATGCGCCCTTGAGGCCAGTTCAGGCACAACCCCCCCGAAGCGCGTGTGAATTGTTTGGGATGCCACCACATTCGAGCGCAGCCCGCCCTCCGTGGTATAAACGGCGGCGGCGGTTTCATCACAGGAAGATTCTATGCCTAAAACAATCATCAGCTGGGGGTAAATCGGGTTTTATTTTTTATCGGGGGATGTGTTTCCGGGTGCTCCCGGTTTCGGAAGCCGGCGGAGGGTAAGGGGCTAAGGCCGGGGCCGGTGGTACGCATTCCGGACCCGCGCGCCCTGCACAAACCTCCCAAAGCGCGGCTGAATATACGGAATTCCCGTGATACAGGGGTTCTCAAGCAGAAGCACTCTTTGCAGGCCTGTGATGGCAGAAGCAGGCACAAAGGCCGGCATCCCCCTAAAAAAAAAGCGGAACGATGCCCGCCGGCAGGGCTTTTTTAGTTCTGAGCGTCATTTACTATATTGAGTTATAAATCAATGATGTGGATTTGCCGGCTTTTACAACAACGCAAGCTTTCAAGAGGGTCTGTTTTGCGAATTAAAACCGGGATTCACGGAATAAGCCAAAATACCATGCGTACGCAATCTTTAAAATTACCATTGCTTACAGCCATATTAGCGGGCAGTCTGCTGCTTGCCGGCTGTGGTTCAGACGGAGGAGATTCAGGTTCAGAACCGGCCCGCGGTCCGCAGGTAGAGGTTGATTTTACCGAAATTCAGGCCCGGGGCACCCTTCGTGCCATCACGAGTTACAGCCCGGTAAGCTACTTTATTTACCGCGGGCAGCCGATGGGGTATGAGTATGAGCTGCTCAATCATTTCGCGGAGCTGCACGGGCTTGAGCTGGAGCTGATTGTAGCGCGCGACCTCGATGATATGTTTGCGCGCCTTAACCGCGGAGAGGGAGATCTTATTGCCTACGGGCTCACCATCACCCGCGACCGCCGGCAGGATATCGCGTTTACGGTGCCGCTGAACACAACGCGGCAGGTGCTGGTGCAGCGCAAGCCTGACGGCTGGCGGCAGATGCGCCTTCATGAAATTGAGCGCACTCTTTTGCGCAGCCCGATCGACCTTGCCGGTGAAACAGTAGTAGTGCGCCGCGCCTCGGCCTATCAGGAGCGCATGCGCAATCTTGAAGATGAAATCGGTGCCGACATTGATATTGTTGTTGCTGAGCCCGGTTTCACTACCGAGCAGCTCATCCGCATGGTGGCTGAGCGTGAAATTAATTTTACCATTGCCGATGAAAATATCGCCCGGCTTAACCGGGCATATTTCCCTATTCTGGATATTGAAACGCCGGTGAGTCTGCCGCAGCAGACCGCCTGGGGCGTGAGGCAAAACGCCCCGGAGCTACTGGAAGCTCTCGACAGCTGGCTGAGTAATTATCAGCGGGATTCCGAGTACTACGTGATCTACAACAAATATTTTGAAAATACCAGGGCTTTCCGGAACCGGCTTTCTTCACAGTTTTTGTTCTCAGAGGGCGGGCAAATTTCCGATTATGACGATCTGATACAGGCCAATGCAGCGCGCATCGGCTGGGATTGGAAGTTGCTGGCGGCGCTCATTTATCAGGAATCGCAGTTTGATCCCAATGCAAGTTCATGGGCTGGTGCCGTAGGGCTGATGCAGCTGATGCCCCGCACAGCCCGGGCCTTCGGCGCGCAAAACCCCCGTGATCCGCGTGAAAGCATCGAGGCTGGCGTAGCTTTCATCGAATGGCTTGAAGATTACTGGGAAGAACGCATCGAAGACCCTGTGCAGCGGCAGCGTTTTGTAATCGCTTCTTACAATGTGGGGCAGGGGCACGTTCAGGATGCCCGCCGCCTTGCCGATGCTTTTGGCGCTAACCCCGATTCCTGGGACGATGTTGCGGTTTACCTCGAGAAAAAAATGTATGCCGAGTACTACAACCACGAAGTTGTTCAGTTTGGCTATGCCCGCGGTATTGAACCCGTGCGGTATGTAAACAATATTTTATACATTTATCAGCACTACCGCTCAATGGCTTCCATCCGCACCGAGCCGGAAGAAGATGAAACCATTGTGCTGGACTGATTTATTCAGTATGTCAGTATTTCAGTGTGTCAGTGTGTCAGTGTGTCGCTATGGCTTTGATATTATGGCATTTGCCGTGGCATTAAAGCACTTTGCGCCTTTGCCGCTTTGCGTGAAATATAATCCGGGTTTGAAAATACCAAAGTCAGCAGGCCATATTTGCCTGGGGCAGCGGGGTGCCGTGGCTCCCTCACCCCCGGGCCTCTCCCCCGTGATGGATTTCGTGGTTTTGGGCAAAGCCTGATGTCGGGAGAGGGGTGACTCCGGAAACGGTTCTCGTCCTGAAATCAAAAAATCCGCGAAAAATCCGCCACGTTCAGCGTCATCCGCGTGCCATAAACCCGCGTGCCAAACCGACAGCCCTATTTTTTCTTAAAGGGGCGCATGGTCAGCACCGGGATCTCCGAACTCATGATAACTTTTTCGGTTGTTGAGCCCAGGAACAGGTGCGAGAGGCCGCTTCTGCCGTGTGTGGCCATCACGATGATGTCTGATTCCGAGTTGGCAAACTCAGAAATTTCATAATGGGCTGAGATTCCGCGCAAGATTACAACATTAAACCTGATATGGCGGCTGTCGTCGCCCACCGGGCAGAGGTAGTAGCTGCCGTCTTTTTCCTCGAGCGACCACTGATCTTCGCCAAGGGGGTTGTTTTCCAGATATTTCTTGATTTTAGCAAGAATTGTTGTTGTCATCGATTCCGTATCTCCGCGGCCGGGCTCGCCTTCGCCTTTAGGCAGGTTTTCAAGCGGACTGCCATACAGCTCCATCACGTGTAACATGGTGATGGAGGTTCCGAAACTTGTGGCCATACTCGCCGCGTAAGCAAGCGCGGAGATGGAAAGGCTGGAAAAGTCTGTCGGAATCAGCACACGATTGATACCCTGCGGCGGGATATCGCCGTTAACGGCAAGTACCGGCACTTCAGACTGCCGGATAACTTTTTCTGTAGTTGATCCCTTCAGGAGTTTGTTTTTGTGGGAACCGATAGCGCCCATCACAATCATATCATAGCCCTTTTTGTGGGCATATTCAGCGATACGTTCGGAAGGCTTCCGGTCAATTTTAACAATTGCTTTCCCGCGCATTTCTTTGGGTACAGCAATTTCGAGCTCGGCATCGGCGCGTTTTTGGGCGTCGGTCAGAATTTTAGGGTAGATATCCTTATCCATATCAAGCGGCAGCCCAAGCTTGCGGATGCTTTCATTCAGGTATTTCAGCATCGGAATAACGTGCATGAAATCAATCTTGCCACCGAACTTTTTGGCAAGTGCGCGGGCATATTTATAGGCATCCTTCGAACCGTCAGAAAAATCGGTCGGGACCAGAATTTTATTGAGCTTCAGCATAAGTTTGGAATCGGATAAAAGGTTGGAAATCAGTACCGGTAAGCATTGCGCCGAAAACGGCCGGAAACAGATAACAGAATAAAATCAAATCTAATTCTAAGGTACGGAATAACAATCAAATTAAACAGTTACAAAGCTGTTTTACAGGGCCCCGCCTCCCATTCTGCGTGATACAAAGCCCAGCAGCAGTACGGCGCCAAGCCCGGCGAAAATCATGCTGTAGCCGCGGTTTACGGCACTTTGGCCTGCTGAGAGCCGCTCGTCCTGATCAGCCTCAGATAAGCGCGGGATAAAAGGCTCGCTTGAAAGCAGCTGATTTTTGACCACAATCACTTCCACAAGCTGCTCTTCCTGTGGTGCTTCCGGGTTTACGATATCACCCAGAATAAAATACTGCGGAGCACGCTGGGTCGGCTCGCTTTCGGCGGCCAGGCGGGCCAGGTTGCTTTCAGCCGAAACAATCTGCGGCCGCTCAGACGGCACGAAGGTCCGCTCCTGAAACGGCCAGATGATGTAGAGCGAGCCTGCCATAAAGCCGATCAGTACACAAAGTGTGATGATGTAATAGCGGTCGAGCAACCAGGAAAGCACCCTTGCAAAGGCACCGAGCCCAACAAGTACGCCAATACCGAAGGGCACCAAAATGAAGAGCGCTTCAAGTGTTTGCGGGGTGCCGAGCATACCGATAGAACCCAGAATGGTGTCGTATTTTCGCAAAATAAGCAGGATGAATGAACCTGAAATGCCGGGCAGCACCAGGGCCGAAATCGAAAGCGTGCCGGTAAGAATCAGAAAAAGCGGGTGGTCGGGGGTATCGGTCGGTACCAGCGTTACAACCCAGAAACCGGTGATCGTGCCTACAAGAATGGCGAGGAGGGTTTTCCAGCTGAAGCTGCCAACTGCCAGCAGCAAAAGCACGATAGAGCCGGCAATAAGCCCGAAAAACAGGCCGTAGATCAGTTCCGGGTCGCTGTACATAAAAAGCGGCAGGGGCACAACCCTGGTGAAAAAAATCAGCGCCGAGAAAATGCCGAGTATCAGCGTAAGCCCGAATTTCCAGTGCACCCGCTCAAAAACCTGTGCGAGCTGAAAAGTGAAAAGCTGTCGGATTGCGGTTACATCAATGCTTTTAATTGCATTGAGCATGCGTTTGTAGATACCGAGAATCAGCGCCATGGTGCCGCCACTTACCCCGGGCACTACATCGGCAGCTCCGAGAATAAAAGCCTTGCCGAACAGCAGCGGCAGCTCACGCAGGCTTGTGTAATCTTTGGAAAGCTTTTGCTTTGGGGTTTCGTCTGTTTTCTTTTGATCAGAGGATGGTTGCATATATAAAAAGAAAGCCGCAGCAGGGCTCAGAGGGGTACAGGGGTAGGGTGATGTATTTCAGGTCGGCTCAGGTGCCCGGGGCATCCCAGCCCTTTTTGCCGATTAGTTTCACAAATTTAAAGGTGTTGTGGTCTTCTTCAATGAATTCATCACCCTTGCGGATGATGCGAAGCATTTGCTGGCCCTGATCGTCGCCCACCGGAATGATGAGGCGTCCGCCGTCGGCGAGCTGCGAAATCAAATCTTCCGGCACTACCGGTGCGCCGGCCGTAACGATAATGCCGTCGAAAGGGGCATAGGCCCGCCAGCCCTGCGTGCCGTCGCCGCATTTGAGCTGCATCTGCGTGTAGCCGAGAGCACGAAGCGTGTCCCGGGCCCTTTCATGCAACGGTCGCAGCCGTTCGATTGAGTACAGCTTCACCCCAAGCTCAAGCAATACGGCAGCCTGATATCCGGAGCCGGTGCCTACTTCGAGAATACGCTCACCGGGCTGGGGGCAAAGCAGTTCAGTTTGCCGGGCTACGGTGTAGGGTTGCGAGATCGTTTGCCCGTGCCCTATGGGCAGGGGGCTGTCGTCGTAAGCGCGGGCGTCAAAAGCGGAATCAATAAACAGCTGTCGCGGTATCCGGCCGATAGCTTCCAGAACCGGCTTCACAACAATTCCCTTCCTGAGCAGTGTCTGCACAAGTTTGTCACGTCTGAGGCGGTATTTGGGATGCTCCTGAAGCAGCGTCATTGCGGAATTAGATAAGCGCGAAAAGGTTCATATTTGCAGATAGCAAGGGTCCGGAATTGGCAACTGACTGATGCTGAGGCAGTTTTGGGCAAAGATACCCAAATTAGCACAGAATTAAGAATCTAACACAAGCATACGAGTAAGCCGGCCTGTACGCAATCACTGCCGGGCAGCGGCACCGGTTTCGGTTTTACCCGCTGCATCCGGGAGAAAATGCAGACAGCTGATACGCAGCCCTGGCACACCAAAACCTGCATTGGGCACCGCCCGTAAACAGCTTATATTCAGGAAGGTCAATGCTTCATAACCCCGTACTCTAACCGCAGATTCGTTTCATGCCGCATCCACAAAACCGTCCCGCACTCACCCTTAAACATCCGCTCGATGAGCGCAGCTTCTATCAGGTGCCGCCTGAGGCCGTAAAACTGCAGGAGCGCCTCAACGGGGACATCAGCTCGGCGGCGGGCGACAGCATCAGCATCCGGGATAGCATTATTGAGTACCTGCCGGGCAAACCGGCCGGGCTGAGTGCGGCGCAGCAGAGCAATTTTGTGAGCCCTACGGCGCAGTTTTATGAGGATACCTGGCGCAAACGCTCCATCGGGATTCTTTCGGGCGAGGATTTTTCTTTTGATGATGAGCGCGAACTGCTGCTGCAGTGGTCGCAGCCGAAAGCCGGCGAGCTTGTGCTCGACCTCGGCTGCTCCACCGGTTTCTACGCCCGCAGTATTGCCGCGAAGGAGCCCGAAGCCGCGGTGGTTGCCATCGACTTTTCCGCCCCCATGCTCGATGAGGCCCGCAAACGCGCCCTTGCCGAAAAAACGGATATTTACCTGCTCAAAGCCGATGTAAGCCGGCTGCCGTTTTATGCCCAAACGGCCGACCTGCTCGTTTGCGGCGGCAGCCTGAACGAGTTCCGGAGTCCGGCCGCGGCCCTGCATCAGATGCGGCGCGTAATTAAAGATGACGGCCGCCTCTTTATGATGCACCTGCTCCGTGCGGACTCCTTCGCGGGGGCGCTCGCCCAAAAAGCCTCCGCGCTTGGCGGCATTTCCTTCTGGTCGGAAACCGAATCGCTCAAGCTGTTCAGCGATCACGGCTTTCGGGTGGAAAAAAGCCGGAAGCTCGGCATCGTGTACTTCAGCCTGCTTCGGCCGGAATAAGGGCAGCGAAACCGGCCCCGGCTTCAGCCTTTCTTCCGGAAAACCATCACCCGGTACGCATCGCTGAAGAGCAGCTCGAGCCCGTAAGTTTTGGCAATCCACTGCATGGTATCCTCGTGATAAAACACAAAGTGTGTGGTGTCGCGGAAATAAAAATGCTTCAGGAACATTTCTTCGGACTGCCAGAAAAGTGTCATTACCGTGAGAATGCCGCCCGGCCTAAGCAGGGCGGCAATGCGGCTGATATCGGCAGCGGGCTCGCCAAAATGCTCAAAGGTTTCGGTAGAAAAAATGAAGTCGAAAGGCCCCGCGGGCAGTTCGGGGAAGAAGTAGAGGTCGTAATCAAGGCAGTCGAAGCCGCGCCGGTTCAGGAGCACGCTGAGTGTGGGTACGTGGCCGCAGCCGTAGTCGAGCCCGCGGCTGCCGGGTTTCAGGTAGGGCAGGGCTGGTTCGATGGCGTTCATCAGAAAGCGAACGTGCCCCTCAAACTCAGGGCCATTGTTGTGGGTTTTGTAGCGATGCTGTTCCTCTTGCGCGTCGGTACGGTCGGCAGGCAAAACTGAAATCAGTTTGCAGTTCAGGCACAACTGATAGCGGCGCTGATCCTGGCCCGGAAACGGCCGGAGGTTTACGGCCTCGCGGCAAAGAGGGCAGGGGGGAGTTGCTTCGGGTAATCCGGATTCAGACAAAATAGCGGTTTTGGGGTGAATGCTGCGATGAGCACATAGAAAAAGCGTTTCTTATACCTGCTTCACGGGGGATTGCTTGGGATATTTATTTCAGATTATCCTTACATTATGTAATCGAATAACTGCATTAGAATTGTTATAAACCCGGACGGGCAGCTTCTTTACGGTATCGGATGTTTTGTTGTGGTGCAAACTTAAGGAACATTCATCATTTTGATAAAAAATGGCTCATTATTTTTAACTGAGACAGCGATATGGAAATAACACAAGAGTTAGCGCTTGAGCATACACAACTCGCAGAAATTGACATGCATTCTTTGGTAAACCTTGTATCTGTGATAAGCTCACAGCTGCAAATGCTGGGCGGAAGCGATCCCTGTGAAACGCTGACAGAGCTGATACAGGAAAACGGGCATTTGCTGCAGGCCGTTAAAA
>NZ_JAIUMX010000055.1:0-23544 GCF_022565315.1 Cyclonatronum sp.
GCGGGTGAGCAGGTAACCATTAAAGCTATACCCAACGCCGGCTTTTCATTCCTGATCTGGACTGAAGGAGATGAAGGGGATGTGTTCAGTACCACGGCCGAGCAAACCTTTGAAATGCCTGAAAGGAACCTTACCGTTATCGCAAATTTCATCGGGGAAGCCGAAGCTGAGACCATTACGCGCTGGACCTTCGACGGAACCCTCGACGCTGCTGAAGGCGCCGGAACAGCACAGCTCATCGGAGGCACTGAAACGCATTCAACAACCGTCGAAAGCGGCTGGCGGATGACGGCTTTTCCGGAGCAGTTTACGGCATCAGGAACCGCAGGAGTTGAGTTTATGGCCGGTACCGCCGGTTTCTTCGACATACAGGTGAGCATGGGCCATCGTGCCTCGGGTACCATGAGCCGCTGGGCCGAATTTCAGTACACAACCGACGGCGGGGCAAGCTGGCAGCGCTACGGTGATAATAACGCGGCATTATCACCACATGACACCGTAACCGAGTACCTGCTTGATTTCAGCGATGTTGCGGGCGTTTCAGACAATCCTGACTTTGGCGTCAGAATCGTTTCGGTTTTCTCGCCCGTGGCCTTTAACCCCGAAGAACCTGACGAAAACTTCGCCGCGAACACCGCCTACCATCGCGCAAGAACTGAGGGCACTGGCGGCGGCGCTTACTCCGGCGGCGGGAACTGGCGTTTTCTGGATGTTACCGTAACAGGCAAAAGCCGATAAATTAAATACACTCCGGAACACACGGTTCCGGCAGAATGACTTGTAAGGAGCACTTCATGCGCGTAAACGCTGACGGAGCATCCACTGGATGTGGCATTACGCTGCTGAATGTGCTCTTTACCTGATAATTCGCTTCGTGCTGTCCAAGAACCGCAATAATTCGGTTTTGGGCAGCACTTTTTTATTCCCGAAAAGCCTCACCGGCATCCCAAATGCCCAAACACAAAATTTATGTTCAGAAGACTCAATTATACCCTCTCCGCACTTCTGTTTCTGTTTGTGCTGCACACAGCTATGGTACAGAACCCGGCGGTTGCCGCTGTAACCGATGAACCCCTTGCTGATGATCTCAGGGCACGTTTCAAGGGAGAATCTTTCAGCCTGGGCATCCTGCTTCAGACCCAGGCTTACTTTTCGTACCGTGACAGTGATTTCAACGGCGGGCGCAGCTGGGATTTGGGCTCAACGCGGATAGATTTTCGCGGCACGGTTGACCGCGACTTCACCTACAGGGTTCGCGTGTATTATTTAAGTCAGCAGCAAAGTATAGATGCACGTGTGGGCTATCGTTTTTCGGAAAACACCGAACTGGTAGCCGGTGCATTTAAGCCCTATTTGAGCCGGGAACTTGACCCGAGCCCCGGACGAACTGACTTCGTGAGGCGAGCCCGCTATGTAGGCGCAATGATGAACAGCCTCGAAGTGGGAACAAGCCTGCTTGGTAAAGCCGGCCCTGTCGGCTACCGCCTCGGTATATACAACGGAACCGGTGTACAGGGCATGAGAGGCAATACCGATAACCGGTTTCTTTACACCGCGAGGGCTTTCACCACTTTCGAGCTGAACGGCAGCCCGCTTGTGATAGGCGCAAGCGGAGCTCTGAATCAGTCGCCGGCCGCACGGGTAGGCAACACCGGCCTTACAAGCAAAGCTAACCGCTACCTCTACGGTGCTTTTGCCGATTACAGGGCTGAACATTTTTTTGTGGCTGCTGAGTGGGCACAAACCTTTTTTGATGCCCCGGAATATGCGAACCGGCAGGAAACCATCACCGGGTTTCACGCCACAATCGGTTATAAGGCCGGCCGCCGGCACGAGCTGCTGGCCCGCTGGGATTACCTCAGTTTCGATCTTCATAAAAACCCGCGCGACCGCCTGCTTGCCGGGCTCAACTACTACCCCACAAGCCTCATTACCTTTCGCCTGAACGTAGTTTTTGAGCCGGACTCACAAGCCGGTTCACAAGCCGGTGTCGCAGCGGTTTTTCAGTACATGTTTTAGGCAGGCTAACGGCAAAAAAAGGGGGGCGGGCAGCAGTCCGAATATTTAGGATGACATCATACTGTCATCAAGTGCCTGCTGAGAAAGCGCCTTACAGCGGGGTAGAGAAGGAGCCCCTTCATGGTCTTCAAAAACTAAGTATAAGAGCTCCCTGTTAATCAGTATTTGTACCTGTATGCCGGGTGGGGCGCAGGTGAGATGAACACTTCATTCCGCTTCACCCTATAAAAAAGCTATACAAAGCGTGTTAATTTTAAAAAACAATGTTGGGGTTAGAAATTGGGTTTAGTACTCATTTGGAAGCGTTTTTCCGTACTGTAAGCGCTTTAAAAGCGCTTTTTTAAGGCTTGTATATAGGATGTATATCTTGTTTCAGGTATGCCTGCGGCTTACTATAGCGCCTGACCCCGGGTGCGGATCGGTTTTGTAACCATGAATTGAAGACTGCCGCCTCTCCCGGCTGCCGGGCCTGGATTCGATTGGAACAGATCCTTCTGACAAAATGCGCGGCGGTCATCAAATAAAATCCTGATGTCTAAACCAACGAACATGATTAGATTGAAACAGTTTATGATCCTGCTGAGCTTGCTGCTGATCGGTTTTTCCGCCAGTGCAATTGCTCAGGAACGAGTGATCGTACAGGAAGATCCGGACGGCTGGAGGCTTCTTGTTGACGGTGAGCCCTTAATGGTAAACGGTATGAACTGGGATTATTTCCCGATTGGTACCAATTACGAATACGATTTTTGGGGACAACCCACAAGATTTATTCAGAATGCCCTTAACTATGAAATGGGGCTGCTGCAAAATATGGGCGTAAACGCGATTCGTGTTTACACCGGTATTACCCCGGAATGGGTTGAGTACATTTATGACAATTTCGGCATTTATACCATGCTCAACCATTCATTTGGCCGCTACGGTGTGATGCTGAACGACGGCTGGATGGCCAATACAGAGTACGCTGACCCCCGCGTTCAGGAGCTGCTTCTTCGCGAGGTAACGGAAATGGTTGAGGAATTCCACGGTACCCGCGGATTACTTCTGTACCTGCTTGGTAACGAAAACAACTACGGGCTTTTCTGGGGCGGCGCTGAAACGGAAGATATCCCGGTTGTTGACCGTGAATCAACCACTCGTGCCCGTGCGATGTACCAGCTGTTTAACGATGCAGTCCTTGCCATGAAAGAAATTGCCCAGGACCGCCCGATTGCTATGGCAAACGGTGACCTTCTGTTCATGGACCTCGTGGTTCAGTACATGCCTGATATGGACATTTTCGGTGCCAATGTGTACCGTGGCGAAACCTTCACGGATCTTTACGACCGTGTAGCTGCCGAGTACGGCAAGCCCGTTCTTCTTACCGAGTTTGGTTCTGATGCTTTTAACGCGAGAACCAACCAGGAAGATCAGCTGATGCAGGCACACTTCAAGCACCTCAACTGGTTAGACATCTATCAGAATGCTGCCGGCCTTGGCCGTGCCAACAACTCTATTGGTGGTTTTACCTTCCAGTGGAGCGATGGTTGGTGGAAATTAGGCCAGACAACTGATCTTGATGTACACAATACAGGCGCTTCGTGGGCTAACGGCGGCTACTGGTGGGATTATCAGGAAGGTGAAAACAACATGAACGAAGAGTGGTTCGGTATTATGGCCAAAGGCCCGACCGATGCTGCCGGTCATTTTGAGCTCTTCCCCCGTGCCGCATACTACGTACTGCAGCGTGCCCACCAGCTTGATGTGTATGCACCGGGTACTACGCTGGAAAGTGTTACCGAGCATTTCAATCAGATTAACCTGATGAACGCTGTACTCCAGGCCCGTGGTGACCGTGCTGCTTTGCAGGTTGAGCGCATCTCCGGCATCCGTCTGAGCCGCTTTACAGCCGATTTTACCACCTTCAATACAGGTGGAGATAAAATCACAACCCCTGAAAGTGCTGACCCCAATACCCGTCAGTTCCCCAACGAAAGGGGCTTCGACCATATGCAATCGTTCTACATCGGCATTGAAGCTGAGCCATCTCCGGATATGCGTGCTGAGGTGCAGTTCAATGTTCTTGCAAACGTAGCCCAAAACCCGATTGATGAAATTTTCTACGAAAACCGCGGCCGGCCTGCAGAAGTCCTTACTCCGGATGGCATTACCATGCTTGAGGATGTAAACCGTCTTAAAGTGTACAGCGCAAGCTACAGCTGGAACCACCGCTACTTCGATCTCGATGGTTTCTACCGCACCGGCCGCTATCACTGGGGCTACGAAGGCGACTTCTTCGGTTTGTACCCTGAAGCCAACTACGGCGATCAGATCGATATCTACAACGGTATTGCACCCTTTGGCTTTGAAATGGCAGGCCGCCGTCAGTTCGACGGTCTCAAATTCGCTTTTGGTCCGCAGCTGTGGTGGGGAGCCAACCCGGCTTTCCTTCTGAAATATCGCTACCGTCCGGGCCCGTGGGATATGGCTGCCATCTATCATGAAGACATCGCGCGCCAGGGTATGGCAGAAAGCTCATTTGCTATTCCGCAGCCCAAAACACGCCGCGTAACTTTTGCAGCAGGCCGCGATATCGGTCCCTTAGGTGTGGAAGCAGGCGTTATTTGGGCAGGTCAGCCCCTGAACGGCCGTGAATTCCAGCTTGTACGCGACGGTAATGTGTATGTGGATGAAATCAAGCCGGAAGACAACTGGGGTGGTAAACTTAAGCTTACCTACCAGCGCGGAAACTTTAACTGGTACGCACAGTCAGCCGTGATGGGTCTTGTAGCCCAGGGTGGTTACGACCAAACCATGACTTTCACCGGCTGGCACCTCAAAGACAGCGGCAGCGGTAACCAGTACAACGTACTTACCGGTTTCGCCTACCAGCTGGGTAACTTCCAGATTGCTCCGAACTTCCTTTGGCAGCAGCCAATTGAAGGCCCTGTAACAGCTGAAGCCGGCGGAGCAGCCCGCCCGAGAAACATCCTTGATGATCCGTTTGTAGTGCGCGCCAACCGTGAAATGGTTGCCGGTGAGCTTCTGATCACCTTCGACCCCACCCCGGCCACCTACATGTTCGACTGGAACAACGATTACCGCGAAGATGCCCCGTTTGCAGCAAGTGTTGGTTTTATCTACCGCCACCTGCCAACCACACAGGATGCAGCTATCGGTATTCTGCCTGACGGCCGTACAACCTTCGCTTTCCCCGGTGCACCACCGGCAAAAGACCTCTGGGAAGTACACGCACGTATCGTTTCCCGCATGAGCCCTGATCTCGGCATGATTGCACGCCTCTACGGCGGCGATGCTCAGGCCAACGGCAGCGACCCGCGCACGGTAAGCCGCTACGGTGGTGATCTCCGTGTGATTTACCGCAACATTATGCTCAACTCATTTGTGCGCGTTAACGATTGGGGCCCTTACGACTACCACCGTGACTTTAACCTTACCTTCCCGCTTCAGCTCATGGCAGATGTTTCGATGTCGCTTGGCGAGCAGGACTGGTTCAACATGCCACGCACCCGCCTCGGTGTACGCGGTACCTACCGCACTCTGGATGAGTTCTCGCCGCGCTACGCACCTGCATTCATGGAAGATCCGAGCGGGCAGATCGTTCCAAACCCGGTTGCACCAGGTTTTGGAAATGGCAACGAGTGGGAATTCAGAACCTACATTCAGATCAACCTCTAAAGAATCTTAATTGACAATCAGCATGATGAAATTAGTCATAGATAACACAAAATACGCTTTAGCGGCAGCTTTGCTGCTGTTGCTGGGTGTTTCCGCATGTGAGCGTTCTGTTGACGGTTTACCGGAGCCGGAACTTACCTCTAACCCTGAAGTCTTTATAGACAGCTTCACCCCCGGGCTTGAGTATTACCCGTATGAAGGTTCCGTGCAAAACGCGTTCAGCGTTGATACCAATACCTTCTTCGGGAACAGAGGCGCTTCAATGCGCTTCGACATCCCGAATGTAGGCGACCCTCTTGGTGCATTTGCAGGCGCTATTTTCAGAGATGATTTTGGCGGAAGAAACCTCACTTCCTACAATGCCCTTACCTTCTATGCCAAAGCCACCAAAGCCGCAACTATTAACGATATTGGTTTTGGCCAGGATTTCCTTGGCAACAGCTACGAAGTTTCAAGAAGGAACCTCAGAATCACTACCAACTGGCGCAAATACACCATTCCGATTCCGGATCCGTCAGCTCTTTCAGCAAGTCAGGGTTTGTTCTGGTACGCTGAAGGCCCCGAAAACGGCGACGGCTACACTTTCTGGATCGACAACCTGAAGTATGAAAACCTTGAAAACATGGCCCAGCCGCGTCCGGCTATTTTTAATGGCGAGGAACTGTCACAGATTGGCTTTATCGGTTCTGGTGCACAGGTTACAGGTTTAACTTACACCGCCAATCTGCCCGACGGTCAGGATGTGACCGTAACGGCAGCTCCGGCTTACTACCGCTTCGCAAGCAGCAACACCGGTGTTGCTACCGTTGATGCAAACGGCCGCATTACGGTTGTTGGTGAAGGTGATGCTACCATCTCTGCAACGCTTGCCGGTGTTCCGGCCGCAGGTTCACTGAAAATCGAGTCTCAGGGAGAATTCATTTTCGCCCCGACTCCGACTCAGGCTCCTGAAAACGTAATCTCCATTTTCAGCGATGTGTATGAGAACGTCCCTGTTGATTTCTACAACGGATTTTACGAGCCATTCCAGACCACAACCTCTAACGATTTCCAGGTTGACGGCGACAACATTCTCGGATACGAAAACTTCAACTTTGTTGGAATCGAATTCAGACAGAATGTGCCGACCATTGATGCAACTGGCATGACGCATTTGTCGCTTCACATCTTCCTGCCTAACGATGTTCCTCCGGGATCGGCCTTCAGAGCAAGAATTGTGAACAATGTAGGCGGAAATGAATCAAGCGCGTCTGCTACTGTTTTTGCAAACAGCGGTGTGCCGAGGCTGGTATCGGGCGAGTGGGTGCATGTACTTGTGCCGCTTACCGGTATGGCTGACAGATCTAATCTGGGACAAATCGTCTTCGATTCAGATCAGGGACCTGCGCTTCAGGGTGCTACCATCTGGGTAGATAACATCTTCCTGTACAATGCCAACGCAGGCAATTAATTTATTCACTGCGCATAAACCAAAATTATGAGATTTGCTCTGATTTTAATGAGCGCGTTTTGTATTGCTGCCCCCCTCTTTTGGGGGTGCAGCGATCAAAATGATGCTGAAGAAGATCGTTTTCCTACCCTGGTGTGGAGCGATGAGTTTGACACCGACGGAACCATAAACCCGGATAACTGGATTTTTGATATCGGTACCGGCGCCGAACAGGGTATCCCCGGCTGGGGCAACAACGAGCTGCAGTACTATACCGACCGCCCCGAAAATGTTAAGGTTGAAGGCGGGATGCTGCATATCACTGCCCGTCGCGAAGCTTTTCAGGGTTCCGCTTTTACCTCCGGGAAAATTCTGACCCGCGGACTTTTCGAAACGACCTTCGGCCGTTTTGAAGCAAGCATCAAACTTCCTTTCGGGCAGGGCATCTGGCCTGCTTTCTGGCTGCTGGGCGACGATTCTGACGGAACCGTGATATGGCCGCAGATCGGCGAAATTGACATCATGGAGTATCGTGGTCAGCAACCGACCATTATTCATGGCAGCGTGCACGGGCCCGGTTATTCAGCCGGAAATGCTGTCACCAAAACCTATCAGCTCAGCGGATCGAGATTTGATACCAAATTCCACGTTTTTGCAATTGAATGGGGTCCTGATTTTATAGATTTTTTTGTTGATGATGTACTCTATAATACCATCACCCCGGCAGATGTAGGAAATAACGAGTGGGTTTTCAACGATAATAAGTTTTATATCATCCTTAATGTAGCAGTTGGCGGTACTTTCGTAGGTTCACCCAACAATAACACACCGTTTCCGCAAACAATGCTCGTAGATTATGTGAGAGTTTACTCCAGGTAATTGCCCTGATTGTAAACCCCTTTTTTTGAATTACGTGTTTAATAAATCCTAAAATAAATTCTTAATACCTTGTCAATCTCAACCGAACATTTTCAGAACGGGAAGTGGTTTAAAATCTCCGATTACGATGCCATGCGTCCGTTTTTTATGAGCATTGTGAGCGATTCCAATCACTGGATGTTTATTTCCAGCAACGGAGGTCTTACCGCCGGGCGGAAAAACAGCGATTACGCCCTGTTCCCTTATTACACAGATGACAAAGTCACCGAATCAGCTGATATTACCGGCAGCAAGACGATTTTCCAGGTACAGCATAACGGAGGCCTTCGGGTTTGGGAACCCTTCTCGGAGCGTCAGGCCGGTTTATGGCAGCTAAGCCGGAATTTGTACAAGAGCTTTAGCGGTAACAAAATTCTGTTTGAAGAGATCAATCACGACCTTGGGCTCACATTCCGGTATCAGTGGAACTCAAGCAATCTTTACGGATTCGTACGTAAGAGCGAGCTGCTAAATACTTCCGGTGAAAAGCGTGTGCTGAACGTACTCGACGGCATTCAGAACATCCTCCCGTACGGCGTTGAGCCTGACACACAAACCGCGGCAAGCAACCTTGTTGATGCCTACAAGCGCAGTGAAATCGTACCCGGATCAAACCTCGGTATTTATGCCCTCAGCGCCATTATTGTTGACAAAGCCGAGCCGAGCGAAGCCCTGAAAGCTAATGTTGCCTTTTCACTTGGGTTCGAAAATCCGGTTTGTCTCGCCTCTTCACTTCAGCTCAATACTTTCCGGAAAGGGCAGATGATTACCGGTGAAGACGACGTGAAGGGTGAAAAAGGCGCCTATTTTGTCAGTGACCGTCTCACCCTTGAAGCCGGTGCTTCCAAAAACTGGCTGATCGTTGCAAACGTAAATCAGAATTATGCGCAGCTTGTATCTCTCAGTCACGAAATTCAGAACGACGCGGGACTTGAAGCCAAGCTGGAAGCCGATATTGAACAGGGTACCGAAAAGCTGCGTGCCCTGGTAGCCGGAGCTGACGGCCTGCGCCTGAGTGCAGATAACCTGAAAGACGCCCGCCATTTTTCGAATGTATTGTTCAACATCATGCGTGGCGGTACCTTCGATCATAATTATCAGATTGAGCGCGGCGACCTTAGCCGCTATCTCGAAAACGCGAACAAAGCCGTATTTAATAAACACGAGCAAAAGCTCGCAGCCCTGCCGCATACCTTCGACAAGCCGCAGCTTGACGCCCTCATTTCAGAGAGCACGGATCCGGATTTCAGCCGTTTGCTTTGCGAGTACCTCCCCCTGAAATTCAGCCGCAGGCACGGCGACCCAAGCCGCCCGTGGAACTACTTCTCCATCAATACAAACAGCGAGCTCGACGGTTCCAAAATTCTCGATTACCAGGGTAACTGGCGCGATATTTTCCAGAACTGGGAAGCACTCGTACATGCCTACCCGAATTTCATCGAAGGCATGATTTTCAAATTCCTGAACACTTCTACCTTCGACGGATACAACCCTTACCGCGTAACCAAAGACGGATTCGACTGGGAAACCATCGAGCCCGATAACCCCTGGTCGTATATCGGCTATTGGGGCGATCATCAGATTATTTACCTGCTTAAGTTTCTCGAATTTTACAAAACCCGCCATGACAATGGCTTTGACTCCCTGTTTGAGAACAGCAGCTTCGTTTACGCACATGTTCCGTACCGGATTAAACCTTACGAACAAATCGCACAGGACCCCAAAAACACCATCGATTTTGATGAGGCCGCTGATGCTGCCATCCGCAAGGCGGTAGAAGAACAGGGTGCTGACGGGGCACTGCTCAGAAACGAAACCGGTGACATTCACCGGGTCAGCTTTCTTGAAAAAATACTGGCAACAACCCTTGCCAAGGTATCCAACTTCATTCCCGAAGCCGGTATTTGGATGAACACGCAGCGGCCGGAGTGGAATGATGCCAACAATGCGCTGGTCGGCAACGGGGTTTCTATGGTAACGCTCTGCTACCTGCGCCGCTTTCTTGCCTTTTTTGAACAGGTATTCGAAAGCAGTAAGCTGGATAAGGCAGAAGTTTCGGAGGAAATACTGGTCTTTTTCCAAAGCGTAGCACAGGTGCTGGAAGAGCAAAAACCGATGCTTGAGGGCACTGTTGATGATGCAGCCCGCCTGCGTATTACGGAAGCTCTGGGCAAAGCCGGCAGCATTTACCGCGTAAAGGTATATGAAAGCGGGTTTAGTGGCAAAAAAGGGGAGCTTACCAAGGCTGAGCTGGCTCAGTTTACCCGCACAGCGCGTCTGTTTATGGAGCATGCCATCAAAGCCAACCGTCGGGCCGATAAGCTCTATAACGCTTATAACATCATGACACTCGATGAAAACGGTATTTCAATAGGCCACTTGGATGAGATGCTCGAGGGGCAGGTTGCTGTACTCAGCTCCGGCTTCCTTAGTGCCGAAGAAAGCGTAGAGGTGCTTGATGCCATGCGCAAGAGCGCGCTCTACAGAGCCGATCAGAACAGCTACATGCTCTATCCGAACAAGCAGCTGCCACGCTTTCTCGAGAAAAACATCATCCCGAATGAGCTGGTTAAAACTTCACCGCTGCTCGAAAAACTGCTCGCCGACGGAAACCTTCAGATTGTAAACCGCGACATTCTCGGCGGGGTGCATTTCAACGGAAACTTCCGCAATGCAGCTGATGTGAAGGCTGCCCTCAGCGACCTAAGCAAAGGTCCCTACGCAGCACTTGCAGAAACAGACGGACCGGCTGTTCTGCGCATCTTTGAACAGGTGTTCAATCACAAAGCTTTCACCGGCCGCTCCGGTACCTTCTTTGCGTATGAAGGTTTGGGATCGATTTACTGGCACATGGTATCCAAACTTTATCTTGCGGTTTGGGAAGTTTGTGATCGTGCTGCAGCGACTGAGGCAACTGAAGACGCTCAATCAAGGCTTGCAGCTCATTTTTACGGCGTAGCCGACGGTATTGGCGTGCATAAGCCGCCAAAGGTGTACGGTGCTTTCCCTACCGACGCCTATTCCCACACGCCCTGGCACCGGGGCGCACAACAGCCCGGCATGACGGGGCAGGTGAAGGAAGATATACTCGCAACCATTGGCGAGCTTGGGGTATCCGTAACTGACGGCGCCCTGAATTTCACCCCCCGATTGCTTAGAAAGGCAGAGTTCACTCAAGGCGCTCATACGTTCACTTTCGTGGATGTAAATCAGCAGCAGGCACAGATTCAGGTGCCGGCAAAAGCCCTGTGTTTTTCTTACTGCCAGGTACCCGTACTGTACTGTATAGCCGAAACCGATAAGGTTGAGGTAACACTTAGCGCAGGCCGTTCCGAAGTTTCTGACGGACTGCGTATCGGCTCAGCGATGAGTAAGCTGGTTTTTGACCGGACCGGTGATGTGAAGCAAATAACGGTGCATCTCCGTGAGGCGCACCTCAAATAACTTAACCCGCCCATTCATGAAAAAACTTTTTTTCCCGATACTGTTAACAACATTAGTACTGCTAATGGCATCCTGCTCTTCCCAACCAAAGCATGATTTTTCAGGCATCACGATAACCGCAGCCGAGATTTTAGGCAACCCTGAGTATCAGGCTATTTCTTATGGCGGCTACCGTGAAATTACGCGCGACATTCAGCCGACTATCCCTCAGCTGAAAGAAGATATGCGCATTCTCTCAGCTATGGGCGTCAGAATCCTTCGGACCTACAACGTGCATTACGATGAAGCGGCAAACCTGCTGCAGGCCATCCGCGAAATGCGGCAGGAAGATCCCGGCTTCGAAATGTATGTGATGCTTGGTGCCTGGATCGACGCCAAAAACTCATGGACGGATGAGCCGGAGCGCATCCGCGATCAGGATGCACCCCGCAACGCAGTGGAAATAGCACGTGCTGTGGAACTAACGCAACAGTATCCCGAAATCGTCAAAATTATCGCAGTTGGTAATGAAGCAATGGTACACTGGGCCGCTGAATACTATGTAGAGCCCGTTATCATTCTCAATTGGGTGAATCACCTGCAGGAGCTCAAGGCACAGGGCGAATTGCCGGAAACACTCTGGATTACCTCATCAGACGATTTCGCTTCATGGGGAGGCGGCGGTGAAGAATATCACACCGACGACCTTAATGCACTCATCGAAGCGGTCGATTTTATTTCGATGCACACTTACCCCATGCACAATACGCATTACAACCCGCAGTTCTGGGGCGTACGCGATAATGAGGTGAACCTGAGTGACAGCGAAAAAATCCATCTTGCAATGGACCGTGCCATGAACCTGGCAAAAAAACACTACAATGATGTTGTTGCCTACATGCACAGCATTGGCGTGGATAAACCGGTTCATATCGGTGAAACCGGATGGGCTACCATATCAAACGAGTACTACGGCGAAGGCGGTGCCAACGCCATCGATGAGTACAAATCCGCTCGTTTTTACCATGATATGCGCAACTGGAGCAATGAAAACAACATCACCGTTTTCTATTTCGAAGCATTTGATGAACAATGGAAAGATGCCGGCAATCCGCTCGGTTCGGAAAACCATTTCGGA
The DNA here is from genome assembly GCF_022565315.1 of Cyclonatronum sp. NCBI lineage: Bacteria > Pseudomonadati > Balneolota > Balneolia > Balneolales > Cyclonatronaceae > Cyclonatronum > Cyclonatronum sp. The sequence goes on from NZ_JAIUMX010000055.1 coordinate 12,606, forward strand.
CTGATCAACCTTCAGGGGCAGGCCAAATTCATGCTTTGGGATCTTGTGGATGAGGGTATCTTCGAGGGGCTTAGCCGCGACGGGCAACCCATCACCAAAACCTTCGGCGGCGATATAGATGCCCTGATGGAGACAGTGCTTGTGCCGCCAACCGACCGTGAAATACGTGCCCGGCTTGCGGAGCGCGAGTAGAACGCAAACAAAGTGAGTAATTGCCGGGCTCAGAAGCTCTGTTGAGGGGGCGGGCCCGGCATTTCATTCCTGATTCGACAGAACATCCTTCATAAGCATCCTGCCGGAGGATAGGGCCGAAGCCCTTGCAGGATGATGGTATAAAACATCCTAAAATCAGAATAATGTCAGCAATGCAAACACCTGCCAAAGACAGGGTACCTTTACTGCAAAAAGCAGCATTCGGATCCGGTCATCTGGTTAATAACCTTTTGCCCGGAGCACTGGGCGTATTTTCCTTCTTCCTGCTCACGGCTTTTGGCATGGACCCATTCCTGGCAGGTTTGCTGGGAGGGTTGCCCCGGCTTTTCGACGCCATAACCGACCCCATTATGGGGTACATCTCAGACAATACGAAATCAAGCTATGGCCGCCGCCGTCCTTACATTTTTATAGGGGCTATTGCCAGCGGTTTGCTGTTTATGCTTTTGTGGCAGCTTGATCCTGACGCTTCACAGGCGTACAACTTCTGGTATTTCATGCTGTTTTCGCTGATTTACCTGATCGGGAACACCATGTTTTCAACCCCGCTGATTGGTCTTGGCTATGAAATGACTTTCGATTACAACGAGCGTACCCGACTTATGGGGTTCTCCCAAACGGTCGGGCAGATAGCCTGGATGATTGTACCCTGGTTTTGGGTACTTATTGCAAATCCCGATTTGTTTGAAACACAGGCGCAGGGTGTACATCAGCTGGCAATTATTGTAGGCCTGAGCTGTATGTTTTTTGGCATAATGCCTGCCATTTTTTGCCGTGAAGTAGATCAGGCCAACCTGTCGAACAGGGCTGATCTCACCTTCAAAGCAATTTTTAAAAACCTCAAAGAGCTGATTGCCAACATGAAGCTGATTGCCCAAAACCAGCCTTTTGCGCGGCTTTGCGGTGCAACCTTCCTGGTGTTTAACGGTTTTCAGATGGTAGCCTCTTTCAGTTTCTTTATTATCGTGTTTTACATGTTTAACGGCGACTACGGTATGGCGGGAACATGGCCGGCATGGTTTTCTACGGTAAGTGCTTTTGCGACGGCCTTCCTGATTATCCCGATAGTAACATGGCTGGCCAACAGATATGGTAAGCGCAAGGCGTTCATCATTTCAACAGCGCTTTCTATGGTTGGCTATCTGCTTAAATGGTGGGGCTTCAGCCCGGAAAACCCCTGGCTCATTTTTATGCCAATTCCGTTTATGGTATTTGGTATCGGCGGCTTGTTCACGCTTATGATGAGTATGACAGCCGACGTTTGTGACCTTGATGAGCTTAAAAACGGTATGCCGCGTAAAGAAGGTACCTTCGGTGCGATTTACTGGTGGATGGTGAAACTTGGGCAGGGTATTGCCCTTGTATTGGGAGGGCTGGTTCTTAAGCTGGTCGGTTTTGATCCTGAACTTTCAGTTCAGACAACCGCAACGCTTACCAATCTGCGCCTTGCGGATATCCTTATTCCGGCCTTTACTGCCGGTCTGGCCATCTGGGTGATGTGGGGATACGACCTCACCGAACAAAAGGCCCGGGATATTAAGGATGAGCTTGTAAGAAGAAGAGGTGAGCTGTAAACCTCAAAAGAGAAGTACTTTGTAAGTTCACATTTCAGTTAATTTTATCAGTTAGAAATAAGTATATGTCATTCAGAGAAGAAAGATTTTTAAGCTATGCCTCCGTAGGAGCGCAGGATCGTACCGGTTACATGGAAAGCCTTCCGGCTGAAGACCTCAACTGCCTTTTCATGGAAATCATGCAAAACGGCATTCACGGGCTCTGTTTCAGCCTGTATGAAGACGGTCAGAAACCGGGTGATGTTATTGGTGAGGCCCAAATAAGACGCCGTATGGAAATCATCAAGCCTTACTCAGGCTGGGTTCGCTCCTTTTCCTGTATCGAAGGCAATGAACTGATCCCGAAAATCGCCAAAGAACTGGGCGTTAAAACCCTTGTCGGTGCCTGGCTCGGGCACGATAAAGAGAAAAACCGCGAAGAAATCGACGCGCTTATCGAGCTTGGAAAGCAGGGTTTCGTAGATATCGCAGCCGTCGGCAATGAGGTACTCTACCGTAAGGACCTCACCGAAGAAGAGCTGCTGGCCTATATCCGCGAAGTGAAAGAAGCCCTGCCTGATATCCCCGTAGGTTATGTAGATGCCTACTACGAATTCGTGCAGCGCCCTGCTATTGCCGAAATCAGCGATGTCATTTTATGCAACTGCTACCCCTACTGGGAAGGCACCGCTTTCGAGCACAGCTTCGGCCACATGCGCCACATGTTTGAGCTTGGCGTGCAGGCAGGCAAAGGCAAACGCGTGATCATCACCGAAACCGGCTGGCCAAGTAAGGGTGAAGGCCTTGGTGGTGCTGTCCCCTCAAAAGAAAATGCCCTCAAATATTTTATCAATACCCAGCTTTGGGCCAATGATAATAATATTGAGGTGTTCTACTTTTCATCTTTTGATGAATCCTGGAAAGTAGGTGCCGAAGGTGAAGTTGGCGCCTATTGGGGATTGTGGGACAAAAACGAAAAACTCAAATTCTGAGAATGACTACATTTGAGCAACTCGGTATGGAAGCCGGAAGAGCAGTCTGCTATTCCGGCTTCCGTGAGGGGCAGCAGCCCGGAGGCCCTTATCCCACTTACGAACAGGTAGTCGAAGATCTGCACCTGATGCGCCCGCACTGGAAACACCTGCGTATGTACGACTGCGACGAACACGCCATTATGGTTTTGAAAGCTATCCGGCAGGAAAAGCTCGGCTTCACCGTAATGCTCGGCGCCTACATCGAGGCCGAAATGAACAACTTTAACTGCCCATGGGGCGGTGGTGTGTACAGCGAGGAACAGCTTGATATAAATGTTGCCCTCAATAAGTCCAAAATGGAAAAGCTCATCGCACTGGCCAACGAATACCCCGATATTGTTTCAAGCCTTTCGGTTGGCAACGAGGCCTGCGTAGAATGGACGGATCATTATGTGCATGAAAACAGCGTGCTCGCTTATGTAAAGCAGGTGCAGGCCGGGGCAAAACAACCGGTTACCTTCTGTGAAAACTACGTACCCTGGCACATGAAGCTGCAAAAACTGGCCGAAGCCGTTGATTTTATTTCCATACACACCTACCCCGTGTGGGAATACAAGCACATCGACGAAGCACTCGATTATACCCGCGACAATTACTACTCGGTAGCTGCCAAATATCCCGGCAAACCCGTTGTAATAACCGAGGCCGGCTGGGCAACCAACTCCAACGGCCGCGGCATCAATCCGGGAAACGTGAACGAGACCTATCAGAAAATTTATTTCGAAAAGCTGATGACCTGGACCGATACGGAAGGCATCCTGACCTTCTTTTTTGAAGCTTTCGATGAATCCTGGAAAGGCTCTCCTGAACCGCTTGAACCGGAGAAACACTGGGGACTCTTCAAAATTGACCGTACGCCGAAGCTCGCCCTTCAACATTTAAGCGGCTATTAATCTCCTCTTGAATAACAAAGGTAAACCCGTACATTTCTGCTTCGGAAAACCCGTATTCAATAACTTACAGCTTTGAAGCTCTTATCCCTTTTTTTTCTGCTATTTCTGGCACTTCCCGCTGAGGCGCAGCTGCTTCCCGAAAAGGGGGTGCCCCGAATGGATAGTTTCACACCGGCTGATTATCAAAATGCCGGGAAAATATGGGATATCGACTCAGCCCCAAACGGCATTGCTTACCTTGCTGCCGACAGGGGCCTGCTCGAATTCGATGGCCGGAAATGGCGCCGGTTCAGAGGCAGCGACGGCTTCATACGCTCTGTTTTGGTGATGAGCGATTCCCTGCTCTATACCGGTTCCGATCTGGATTTCGGCCGATGGATCAGGGATGATGCCGGCGGCTGGCACTACACATCCCTGTATCCTTTCCGGGATGAGCTGGCGGGCCTGGCTGAAGAGTTTTGGGGGGTACACGAACAGAACGGCTACCTTTATTTCGTTTCAGCAAGTAACCTGTATGTGTACCGGAATCAGAATCTCACAAAAATTGCTGCCCCCAGCCGTTTTTCAGGCAGCGTTTTTTTTGAAGATACACTTTGGATTGCTGATGAAGTTCAGGGTCTGATGCGCGTTTCTGAATTTGCACTTCAGCCTTTTGCGCCTTTTCCGGAGCCGGGCCCGCAGGAGCTCACCGGGCTCTATAGGCAGGGGGAAGCTCTGATGGTTGTTACCCGTAAATCCGGCTTGCTGCGCTATGAAGACGGTGCAATGCAGGCAGATAACAGCCCCCTTGCCCGGGAACTGAATGCGGCAGCGGTATTCAGCTTTGAACCTCTCGGACAGGATTTCCACGCTTTCGGCACAGTACAGCGCGGTGTGTTTATTGTAAACGCCACCGGAAGGCTTGTGCATCACATCAACCGAAACAAAGGGCTGCCAAACAACACCGTGCTTAGCCTTCACTTTAGTCCCTTTGGAAAACTGTGGTCAGGCCTGGATTTTGGCCTTACGACCCTTGACCTTCGCAGCAGCCGCACTTTTATTTACGATTACCGCGGCGATTTCGGAACCGGCTACTCGGCCCTGCTTCAGCATGATACCTTCTACCTCGGTACCAATCAGGGGCTTTATTACGTACCCTGGCAGCAGCTGGATAACAGCAGTGCTTTTTTTGACTTCCGGCAGGTTCCCGGCTCCGACGGGCAGGTGTGGTCAATTCATGAAATTGGGGATGAGGTTTTTGTAGCCCACGACCGCGGCTTATTTGTGTACCGCGATCGCCGCCTCCGCCTGATCGGAGAAGCCCGCGGCACCTGGACCGTTATCCCTTTCGGCTCGTATCTGCTTGCAGGTACTTACAATGGTATTTCGGTTTTTGAAAAGCAGCAGGGGGAATGGCGCTTATTGCGGCAGATGGAGCTGATTGTGGGGTCCGCGAGTCAGCTCATACCCGAGAGCCCAAACCTGCTTTGGGTGAACATCCCGAATTTCGGCTTTGTACGCGCCCGTCTCGATGAAAATTTGTTTCCCGTTGAGCGTACCTTTTTTCCTGTTGCTGATTTTGAGGGCGATGATGCTTTTCTGGTTTACGAAAACGACAGCCTGAGCGTGATCAGTAGCCTCTACCGCTACCATTTTGATGCTGATTCGGAGGCTTTCGGCCCTAAACAACCTCAATATCATCATCACCTGCCCGATGAGGTGCTCCCGGGTATTTTTAGCCCAATCGCTCTGAATGATGGCTGGCATTTTTTTCCGGTATCCAACGGATTCGCACTTCAGGATCTTAACAGAGCATACGATCCTGAACAGCTGAACCGGCAGTTGAGGCTGCAGCGGGCTAAACTTTTCAGCAATGATGCCCTGCAGGCCTGGCAGCCCGGCATCATCCTGCCCAAAAATATGAATAACCTGCGCCTCGATTTTGTGATTCCTAACGAAACAGACTTCTGGTATCAGTACCGGTCAGGACCTGCGGCAGAATGGAGCAGCCCTTCTCAAAATGCCGGAATTGAACTCATCGGCCTTCGGTCGGGGCAGCATGAATTGCAGGTAAGAGCGCTTTTTGGCGGGGAAGTTATTGCCGAAAAAAACATTACGTTCCGGGTTGCTGCTCCCTGGTACTTCAGCTGGTACGCCTTTCTGGTTTATGCCCTGCTGATTTTCGGCGGATGGAGCCTTCTGAAGCGCTGGCACCGGGAAATTCTGCTGGAACAGAAAAAAGCTCTGGTTCAGCGGCAGCAAAAAGATTTTAAAGATCAGGCTGCAAGGCATCGGCAGCAGGTGATGCTGCTGGAGCAGGAGCGCCTTCAGGAAGAACTCGACAAACTCGAAAAAGCCCTGAAGAACAAGACTCTCGAGCTGGCTAACCGTGCTAAAAAAAGTCAGGATAAAAACCGGATTTTACGCGAAGCCAGAGATAAAATGCAGGCACTTGAAGCAACCTCTCAGGTTTCCAAAATCCGGATTCAGGATGTAAGCAAACTCATCGACTCATGTATTGAGCTTGAGGATAACACCTTCGAGATTCAGATGAGCGAGCTGCATCAGGAGTTTTTCAGGAAGATGAAGGAGCTCTACCCTGAGCTTTCGGGTAACGACCTGCGCCTGTGTGCTTATGTGAAGCTCGGTTTCAGCGCTAAGGAAATTGCCGAGATGCTGCACATACAGCCCTCGAGCGTGTACATCAGCCGATCCCGACTCCGCAAAAAGCTCAACCTTGAAACTGATGAAGATTTGTACGGTTTCCTGAACAGTATTGAGTGACATGGCCGGCTGCCGGCTCCTGTACTGATTTCGGCACTCCGGGCAGTGCTGCGTCTCTCTTACTTTTTTGGAGTTTTTTTTATTGGGGGAAGGCTGGGCCTGAGAAGGATCAGACCCAGCCCCACCTTGCACACGGATGTCTCAGCCTGAAATAAGGCTGTTTTTTCGAAAAACAGAACGATAACCAGAAACAGCAGGAAGGTTGCACTATGGAATCAAGCAGTTTTGAACGTTTATCTGTAAATGAGCGGGGGCGGTACTGATGAAAACGCAGAACGCTGTTGTAACCCGCATCGCCATGATTGTAGCGCTTGGCGGGTTTTTGATGGGCTTCGATGCCTCGGTAATTTCGGGCGTTGTCCGGTTTATTGAGCCGGAGTTCGGACTCTCCAAAATTCAGCTGGGATGGGCGGTCGGCTCGCTTACCCTCACCGCGACCCTGGCCATGATGATTGCCGGGCCGCTGAGCGACCGCTTCGGGCGGCGGACCATCCTGAAAGCCGCCGCGATTTTGTACGCGGTTTCGGCTCTTGGCTCGGCCCTGGCGCCGGATTTCACCACGCTCGTGATTGCCCGCATGATCGGCGGCTTCGGCGTAGGTGCCTCTCTCATTATCGCCCCAATGTACATTGCGGAAATCGCCCCGCCCAAAATCCGCGGCCGGCTGGTAAGCTTCAATCAGCTCAATATTGTAATCGGTATTTCGGCAGCTTTCTTCACCAACTACCTCATTTTACAGTGGTCGCAGTCCGACGCCGCATGGGCACAGGCCCTGATGTTCAGCGAATACACCTGGCGCTGGATGCTCGGCCTCGAAACCCTTCCCGCCGTGATCTATTTCTTTGGCCTGTACTTCGTGCCGAAGAGTCCGCGCTGGCAGATCATGAAAGGAAGCGTGCCCGAAGCCCGCATCACCCTGAACCGGATCTACGGAGAAGACGAAACCGACCGGCAGATTGAGGACGTGCTTCGCAGCCTGAAAGCAGATGAGAAAAAAGAAAAAGTTTCCCTCAAAGAAATTTTCCATCCGTCGCTGCGGCTGGTGCTTGGTATCGGGGTTGTTCTGGCTGTGCTGCAGCAGATTACCGGAATTAACGCGGTCTTTTTCTATGCGCCCATGATTTTCGAGCAGTCCGGCATCGGAACGGATGCTTCGTTTATGCAGGCCATCCTGGTCGGCCTTACCAACCTGGTGTTCACCATTGTGGCCATGCTGCTGATTGATAAGCTCGGGCGCAAGCCGCTGCTGGTTATCGGTATGAGCGGCATCACCCTGATGATGATGCTTCTCGCCTGGGGCTTCCATTCGGCGACCTACGAGCTGAGCAGCGAAGACATTCAGGCAATGGAAATCCCCGCTGAAACCCGTGCCGTTGCCGGCAGTCTGGCAGGGGTGCCCTTCGCAAGCGATGTGGCTTTTAAACGCGCCCTGGCCGAAACCCTCGGCACTGAAGCAGCCGTGGAGTTCGAATCGGCCTTCATTACGGCGGCCATCGACATCAACCCCACCCTCATTTTGTTTGGCATTCTGGGCTTTGTGGCTTCATTTGCCATCTCCATCGGACCCGTGATGTGGGTGATGTTTTCGGAGCTGTTCCCGCTCCGGGTGCGGGGGCTGGCCATATCGTTTGCCGGCTTCATCAACTCGGGCGTCAGCTTCGGCGTGCAGCTGGTTTTCCCCTGGGAGCTCGCCGTGCTGGGCAACAGCATCACCTTCCTCATCTACGGCGTATTTGCCGCAATCGGACTGGTGTTTATCTGGCGCATGGTTCCTGAAACCAAAAACAAAACCCTTGAAGAATTAGAACAGCAACTCGTAAAGAAATAACCATGAAAAAAATACGTGCAAGTATCCTCAGTATCATCATCCTTGCTGTGCTGTCGGGCCTGCTGAGTGCGCCGGCCTTCGCACAGCAGGAGCGTCCGCTGTACCTCAACCCAGAGGCCCCGATTCATGAGCGGGTGGAAGACCTCCTCAGCCGAATGACGCTCGAAGAGAAAATCGGGCAGATGAGTCAGCTCGATATTTCGCAGATCAACACGACCGGCATTCAGGCCGATGTGGTGCTTGATCCCGAGAAGGCCCGCAACCTGATTGTAAACCATCACGTCGGCTCTTTCATCAACGGGGAGGCCGTGCCGCCGCAGCAGTGGTACGAGTACATGGCCGGCCTCACGCGCATAGCGGTGGAAGAAAGCCGGCTCGGCATCCCGATCATTTACGGCATCGATCACGTGCACGGTGCGAGCTATATGGCCGAAACGACCATCTTCCCGCAGCCGATTAACCTGGGCGCGACTTTCAATACCGCACACAGCTACAACATGGGCTGGGTTACCGCCCTGGAAATGGCCGATGTGGGCCATCACTGGAATTTCGCCCCAACCCTCGATGTGGGCGTCAATCAGATCTGGGGCCGGCTGTACGAAACCTTCGGCGAAGATCCGCTGTTGGTTTCGCAGATGGGCGTGGCCTATCTCGACGGCTTTCACAACAATGCCGACATTGCGCCCTACCGCCTCGCTTCGAATGCGAAACACTTCATCGCCTATTCCGACCCGGTTTCCGGCTGGGACAAAACCCCGGTAAGCATGAGCATGCAGGAGATTTGTGAAATTCACCTGCCGCCGTTTCAGGCTGCGATCGATGCCGGCCTGATGACCATTATGGGGAACAGCGCCGAGGTGAACGGTGAGCCGGTGCATGCCTCGCACTTTTTCCTCACCGAAATGCTGCGCAATCAGCTGGGCTTCGAAGGTGTGGTGCTCACCGACTGGGATGAAGTGGGCAAGCTCGTAGGCTTCCACCGCACCGCCCGCGACTACAAAGAAGCGACCTATCAGGCTGTTACCGCCGGGATTGATGTAAGCATGACCCCCCTCACCCTGCAGTTCAACGATGCCCTGCTGGAGCTGGTGCAGGAAGGCCGCATCAGCGAAGAGCGCATCGATGAGTCCGTGCGCCGTGTGCTGCGCCTCAAGTTTGAAATCGGCCTGTTCGAGAACCCCTTCCCCCGCAGCGACCGTCTGGCCCGCATCGGCAGCGAAGAAAGCCGCCTGAAATCGCTCGAAGCCGCCCGTGAATCAATCGTGCTGCTCAAAAACGAGGATGAGGTGCTTCCGCTCCAAAATCCCGCGCGCATCGTGCTGGCCGGTCCGTCGGCCAACAGCAAACGCAACCTGGCCGGCGGCTGGACCCTCGCCTGGCAGGGCGGTCGCGAGGAGCAATACCCCGAGCGCATGCACACCATCTACTCGGCACTGCAGGCCGCTTTCCCGGATGCACAGGTTGAGCTGATGGAAGCCCTGCCCGAAAACCGCGAGCAGCTCATGGGGCAGCTTGCCGGTGCCGATGTGATCATCTACGCCGGCGGCGAAGAACCCTATGCGGAGTTTCTCGGCAACATCACCGATCTGAATCTGCCGCAGGAACAAAAGGATGACATCCGCCACCTTGCGGCCTCCGGCATTCCGATGGTTACCGTGCTGGTGCAGGGGCGTCCGCGCCTGATCACCGACGTGCTCGGCCACATGGATGCCCTCATCCACGCCGGGTTGCCCGGTTTCGAAGGGGCCGAAGCCATCGCCGATGTGCTCAGCGGCCGCGTGAACCCGAGCGGGCGCCTGCCGTTCACCTATCCGGCTTTCTCGGGCCACATGCTCAACTACAACCACAAGCCGAGCGACATCTTCTTTTTTCACCCGGATTCGCAGCATCCCTTTGAGGAACCCAATCCCGGCACGCACCTCTTCACTTTTGGTGAGGGCCTGAGCTACACAAGCTTCAGCTACAGCGATCTGCGCGTGAGTGCGGACGAAGTTTCTGCCGGCGGCAGCCTCACCGCGAGCGTTACCGTAACCAACACCGGCGATGTTGCCGGCAGCCGGCCGCTGCTGTGGTTCCTGAGCAACACCTACGCAACCATTCCGCGCCCTGTGCGCGAGCTGAAGCACTTCGAGCGCGTACACCTTGAACCCGGTGCTTCCCAAACCCTCGAATTTGAAATCCGGCCTGAAGAAGTACTCTGGTACCCCGACGGAAACTGCGAGCGCGTGTTTGAAGCCGGTACTTTCCTGGTTCGTGTGGGTACTTTGAAAGAATCGTTTGAGTTCAGGCCCTGATTCTTTTTGCATGTGTGTACGGGCAGTCCGGTTTTCAGAAACCGGCCTGCCCGTATTTGTTTTCAGGATGCGGCAGGGGGGAGCCTGTGCAGCAAAAACATCACTTTATATAAGGTCAGGATTCAGTAAGTTCAGGCACACATTTTTAAGCAACTAAACCCGTCAAAATGCTCACATTTTCGTCCCGCTCAGAAAACGAGGCTTCCGGTGTCCGCCACCGGGGTAAAACGCTTGTTGATTTCTGGAACGGGAACCGGTCCGAGGCGCGGCAGCAGTATGAGAGGCTGGTACTCGAAGCTGTGCTGGAAGCTACCGGGGCAGCATTCGGAGACTGGGAAATTCAGGAGAGCCTTGAGGATTA